>JBFZEW010000331.1:0-6186 GCA_041306665.1 Spirochaetota bacterium
ATGGTCATAACTGGCGGGTTATCGCAACGGTGAAAGGAGAAAAGCTTGATGAAATTGGTCTGCTTCTTGATTTTCATGATTTAAAAATTTACCTCAGAGATGTTCTTTCCATTTTAGATCACAAAAACATCAACGATGAAGTTCCATTTTTCAAAGAATTCAATCCCAGCTCTGAAAATCTTGCCGCATTCATATACGAAAATCTTGCCGAAAAATTAGGCGAATACAGAAAAAATTCAGTAAGTCTTGATTCTATTCAAGTGTATGAGTCTGAAAAGTGCTGCTGCATTTACAGACCATAATCAACCGTATTAATTTGACATTACACCGAAATATGTTATAATATCAGCACGGTAAAATCCTGATGAACCATAAACATAAATATAAAATACTTTTAATTGAAAGCGAGATTCAATACGCTGAAATGTTAGGAGCTTACTTATCAGCAAGCATCAATGCTGATCTTTTTTTGGCCGAAACATTCATTGAGGCTGAAAAGTTCTGCGGAGACATTGTTTTCGACATTGCGATAACAAATATAGATCTTCCTGATTCTGACATTGAAAAACTGATCGATCTCACGCTTGCGCTGGAAATTCCGACAATTGCAATAACAAGAGCCTGGTCAAGGGAAACACAGGAGTTTATCTGGACAAAAAAACTGGCGGATTATGTTGTCATAGAGGGAACAAGCAATATTGAATATATTTCAGATATTTCCGATAGAATCATTAAAAACCGATTAATTTCAATTCTGGTGGTTGACGACTCCAGGACATCCCGATCACACATAAAAAACATACTCGAAATACATAAATATAAAATTCTTGAAGCAGAAAACGGAGAACATGCGCTTGAAATATTGAATTGCAATCCCGACATAAAACTTGTTTTAACGAACTACATAATGCCTAAAATGGACGGATTTGAGCTGACGAGACGAATTCGCCAGACTTTTAACATGAATGAAGTCTCTATAATCGGGATTTCATCGGAAGCGAATCATACTCTTTCACTTCAGTTCATTAAATATGGAGCAAACGATTTTCTCTCTAAACCATTTCTCAGCGAACAACTTTTCTGCAGAATTTCTCAGAACATTAAGATTATTGAACAGTATGAAAAAATAAAAATTTTAACTTTGACAGACCCGCTCACAAATATTCATAACAGGAGATTTTTTTTCGAAGTCGCTCCAAAATTATACGGGCTGTCATTCAGAAACAACAATCCAATTGCCGTCGCTATGCTTGATATTGATCATTTTAAAAACATAAATGACTCATATGGCCACAATATAGGTGATACAGTAATTAAGACGATTGCCGGAGTTTTAAGAAACAGATTCCGCGAGACCGATGTTGTAGCGCGTTTTGGCGGAGAAGAATTCTGCGTATTTCTTAACAATTCAGACGCGAATTCCGCTTTTATTACCGCAGAAGAACTAAGAAAAAAAATCGAAAAAATAAAATTTAAAATACAGAATAATTCTATTTCAGTGACAATAAGCATTGGCATCTGCTCAGATAAAACGCTCAGCTTAAACGACATGATTAAACAATCAGATCAAAATCTTTATAAATCAAAAGAAACTGGAAGAAATAAAACTACTATAAGTTGAGAAATTTTTAATAAATACACGGGGCAGATATGAAAACGTTAAATAAAAGAAATAATGATTCCTTTCGCGACGCGGTCTACAGCCAAACAATACCGCAGGAAATCGCAAACAGTATTACTCACGGAATCGGTGCTGCCTTAAGCGTGTCCGCGCTGACTTTACTTATAGTATTTTCATCATTCAGCGGTTCAGCCCTTAAAATCGTCAGCTTCACAATTTATGGAGTCACTCTTGTAATACTTTTTTTATCATCAACACTTCTGCATTCCCTCCGGCCATATAAAGCAAAATCTTTTTTCCTGAAAATGGATCATATTTCAATTTATTTTCTTATCGCAGGAACATATACACCGCTGGTTTTAAATACAATCGGCGGCGCAATCGGGTGGACAATATTCGGAATTATCTGGGGAATTGCGCTGGTCGGAATGATAGTCAAAATTTATTTCACAAGCAGGCTTGATACAGTTTCAACACTTCTTTATATAGCCATGGGTTGGATTGTAATTTTTTTCATGAAAATTGTGTTCCAGAAGCTGGCACCAGCCGGCATTGTACTCTTATTTGCCGGTGGTATTCTTTACACTGCAGGAACTATCTTCTATTTCTGGCGAAAATTGCCATTTTCCCATGCTATCTGGCATCTTTTCGTTCTTAGTGCCGCAATTTGCCATTTTTTCTGCATTTTGCTCTATGCTTGATGTAAAAGGTGTATAGTTATACACCTTTTATGTATTGTTATCCGATAAGAAGGAACTTCTAAAAACTAATGTTTTGATTTTCCTTAGTCGGCACCAATACTGATAAACACAGCATTTACAGTTTTATAAAAAATGCAAATACTGTGTTTTAATAGTGCATAAAACATCAAAATAATAGTAATTTGAACATAGTTATGTACTGGGATTTGCTAATTCAGCATCCATGGTGTATAGTTATACACCATAGACACTTAAAGAATCATATTTAATGTATTGTTATTCATGATTTCACAATTACTGACATATTCTCTCATTTTTATGCCCTAAAAATCAATAATTTGATGTATAGTTATACACCAAACCTTCAATTTTTCAGAAAAATCTCAGCCTGATACGGCTCCAAGTGAAGAAAATTATTTTCAATTATAGACTTTCTGTAATTTGAAGTTATGGAGACAAAACTATCCGCATCCAACTCTGAAGGAAAATAAAAATCAATGTTTTTCTCACTAAAATTCAATAGTATTAAAAACCTTTCCCTGCCGAGAAATCTTTCATAAATAAATACATAAGGATTAGCCAGGTCATATGAAATGTATTTTCCATAAATCAAAGTCTCATTTTCTTTACGAAGGCTGATCAAACTTTTGGTATATTTATAAATTGAATTTTCAGCTTCCAAATCATTCTGCACATTAATTTCAGTATAATTCGGATTGATTTTCAGCCACGGCTCAGCGATTGAGAAACCGGCATTAAGACTATTATCCCACTGCATTGGCGTGCGCGCGTTATCCCGTCCGCGCATATGAATATGATGCATGACTTCACCTGGCATGTGGCCTTCTTCAATCTGCATTTTATAGTAATTAATTGAATCAATATCATTATAATCTTCAATAGCGTCAAATGATACATTGGTCATTCCGATTTCTTCACCCTGATAAATGAACGGCGTCCCCTGCAGCGTCATTAGATACGTCATAAGCAGTTTCGCGGACTCGACACGGAATTCACTGTCATTGCAATATCGCGACACTGCGCGCGGCTGATCATGGTTTGTTAAAAAAAGACTGTTCCACCCGTTTCCATGAAGACCTTTCTGCCATTTCTCAGTAATTTTTTTAAATTCCACTAAATCCCATCCAGCGAGTTCAAAACGGTTTTTTCCTCCTGAATCCATGTCCACAAGTTCAAACTGAAAGATCATATCCAGTTCTTTCCGTTCAGGCGAGGTATACATAATCCCTTGTTTTATAGATGTAAAACCGCATTCTCCGACAGTCATGATGTCGTATTTTGATAACACCTGCTCGTTCATTTCTCGCAAATATTCATGATTTCGTTCACGGTTCGAATGATGCATTCCGCCGAAACTATATTTTTCGCCCGGAATAATTTCAGCATCCGGAAATGACATGTCCTTGGAAAGCATATTTACGACATCCATGCGGAATCCGTCAATTCCCTTATCAAGCCACCATGTCATCATTTTATAAACTTCATTACGAACGTTTGAATTTTCCCAGTTTAAATCTGGTTGTTTTTTTGAAAATAGATGCAGGTAGTATTCATCGGTTTTTTTATCATACTGCCATGCTGATCCCTGAAAAAACGACTTCCAATTGTTCGGTTCCTTTCCGTTTACAGGTTTCCGCCATATATAATAATCACGATAAGGATTTGATTTTGACAGCCTTGACTCCGCGAACCATGCGTGTTCATCTGATGTATGATTCACGACAAGATCCATTATTATACGCATTTCTTTCGCATGAAGTTTTTCCACAAGCTCCTGCCAGTCATCAAGAGTACCGAATTCGTCCATGATGCCGTAATAATCACTTATATCGTAGCCGTTGTCGTCATTCGGCGATTTATATATGGGACAAAGCCAGATGATATCAATTCCGAGTTCTTTCAGATAATCGATTTTTCGGATTATTCCGCGCAAGTCACCTATTCCATCGCTGTTTGAATCATAAAAACTGCGAGGATATATCTGATATACGACTCCTTCTTTCCACCATTTGCTTTCCATAAATCCTCCATGCGTGAAAACGGTTTCCCATTAATCCATTTATTTATCAAGCTTTTTTCTCGTTTGTTAATTTAGCATTGCGAATATATGCGCCGTAATTCGATTACGAGTGAAACTTAATTATTATAAAAACTCTCATAAAACGTGGGATAATTTGCGGTTTTTATTGCTGTGTGTTATAAAGCAAATTATTTTATAAAAAAGCTGCATTTATCGATTGATGCTACGTCATTGAGAAATTACTTCAAATGCTTGACCGCGAAAATGATAAATTATTCACGAATAGAATTATAACTGTTTATTTTCCCGGCGCATTAAAACATGAAGAATGCCAAGAACCGGAAAAGTCAAAATAAAAAAAACAGCCTCGAAGAACACATTACTCTCTTGTGCAGGTTCTCCTTTAATACGGCTAATGAAAGCTTCGAATGTATTTCCGCATAAATTTCCAAACTGTATTTCCCGCAGATAAACAATAATATCCGCGGCTGCGTCTTCTTCATAAAAATCTTTCAGCTGCTCAATCATCTCGGACTCTGGATTCCCCTGCGTTTCAGCAAAATGCTGGGCAAATAATAATCCAGTAATTTCGAATTCATTGACGTCTTTATCGATTTCACCTCTCAGAAGCCGTTCAATTTCACTTTGCGCCATTCCGGCACGTATAGCTATTTTCGAATGAGCATAAGAACAATACTCGCAATTATTGACTGCGGTTGCTGCCAATCGTATTTTTTCAACAAACAACCTGTCTATGCGTTTAAGCCTTCGCGCATCAATCGACTTAGGAAGTCCGGAGAAAACCTGTACTACTGCTTTAATAAAACTTTTTAAATTAAAAATCCGCTTTTTAAACAATATAAAATTTCTCCATATTAGGAAACTCCCGGTAACTTACTGTTATTTATTCCTGACGTCATGAATAATTGTTACAAGCTCATTGAGTATAAATTCAAAATCATTTTGTTTGTTTTTTTCGGTATCAGTTGATTCCCAGAAGGAAAAAGTAGTGTTTTTATAAGTGTCGGTTCCCGTTAATTTATATCCATTGCTTTTCATGAAATTTTTTATTGATTCAATATTGCCGGTTTCCTGCGATATGATCAGCTCCTTATATTCACTGAAATAATCCATGCGAACAAACAAAGCTGAATCATAATCATCCGTATTGGAAATGTAATTTTTAAATTCGTTGGTTAATTTATTAGCGTTATCTTTTTTCTTGTGAATTTTATATTTTCTCATTACACGCTGAAAAAAATAATTTTTCTGTCCATCAACATCTTTCTGCATTCCATTGATAAATTTCCGCTCATCCATTAATTCACGCATTAAATATTCACCGCGCCCGCGGGAACTCTCAAAATTCAATATACCTTCGTCAGCGCTTTTATTTGCAGTCTTAATTGAATAAAAATTCTTTGTCGGCAGCAGATGCTTGAAAGACATTTCGAGATACACATCATCCGTGTCTATGTTATGCACGGAAAGTTCAATATCAACATATTTACCCTGCCCGTGTTCCAATAAATTCTGAAGCCCCTCTCCAAAAGCCATGCGGATGTCATCAACATCCAAACCCGCGATGTGAGCGAATTCTTTCGTCTTTTCCTTGAAATAAAACATTGTTCCATGGGATTCATTTATGTTTTTTCCGAATTCGTTTTCCGTAATAAATTCTCTGTCCAGTCTGGCGGAAAAAGAAATATTGGCTGAGCCTTTTTTTATAAAAGGCGACTCTTTATAAGCTTCATGCTTCTGGGTTGTCTTCTTTGAATGTCTGCTTTCCATTTCAGCGATTTTAAAAATTTTCGTTAAATCAG
>JBFZEW010000332.1:0-2667 GCA_041306665.1 Spirochaetota bacterium
ACAACCGCAAATGTCCAGCATAATATTCCCATACCGCTGCAGGACAGAATGGAAATTATTGAGATTTCAAGCTATACAGAATTTGAAAAATTAAATATTGCTAATCAATATCTAATTCCAAAACAGATCAAAGAAAATGGAATTAAAACAGATAACATTGATTTTAACGACGCTGTTCTTTTCTATATCATTCGGCATTATACGCGCGAATCCGGTGTCAGAAACCTGGAACGCACAATCGGGAAAATATGCAGAAAAACCGCTTGCGAAGTTGTAAAAGCGGGGAATGATCATAAAGTTGAGCTTACAAATGAAAAGATACATTCATTTTTAGGTCCCATTAAATTTAAATACGGTGAAACAGAAAAGACTAATGAAATCGGTCTCGCAAATGGTCTCGCGTGGACTGCCGTGGGCGGTGATGTCATGCAGATTGAAGCTTCGCTAATAAAGGGCAAAGGAGCTTTAATGCTCACAGGTAAACTTGGCGAGGTAATGCAGGAATCCGCGCAGGCCGCATTTACTTACGTTAAATCAAATATGGATATTTTCAACATTGATGAAAACATCATTAAAGATTATGATCTCCACCTGCACGTTCCGGAAGGAGCTATTCCTAAAGACGGTCCATCGGCCGGAATTACCATGGCTGTTGTAATGGCATCGCTTTTAAGTAAAATACCGGTTAAATTTGACGTAGCAATGACGGGAGAAATAACTCTGCGCGGGAAGGTTCTTCCGATAGGCGGTCTTAAAGAAAAAATTCTTGCAGCGCACAGGGCTAAAATAAAACATATTATCATACCCGATGACAACATTAAGGATCTTGAAAAAATTCCGGATAACATTAAAAATGAAATATCTGTTCATCCTGTTACGAAAATGAATGAAGTTCTTTTCCTTGCGTTGGAAAGACCTGAAGATTTATTTAAAAATTCGAACAGAACTGATAAATTTAATAATAATATTTCCGAAAACAATGAATTAAAAAATAATGAAGGCAAATCCACAGAACACGTGTGAGTTGAAATTAAGTGCTGAAAATTAAATTTTTCTGAACACAATTATAAGTTTATTGGAATTCGAATGATAGGGTTCTTTCAAATTGTTTGAGAAAATATCTTTTACCGTGAATCCGTTATCATTGATAAATTTCACAATTTCATCTTTTTTGTAGGCTCGCATTACGTGTGTATCTTCAATTGTTCTGACATTACCGCTTGGATCAGTCACGTGATATTTATAATTAACATTTACGATTGTCGGTGAAATGGTTTTAAGTTTAAATCCTCTTTCTCTGATTAACTTTGTTCCATTGTGAATAGTCGTCGATACTCTTGCTACATCTTTTTCACGGATTTCAAGAAGTGGAAACGCATTCCATAATTCAAAAATTCCCATACCATTTGTTTTTAAAGCTCTCCATGTATTCCATAAAACCGCATCAATTTCTTCATTAGTCAGCAGATAATTGAAAGATCCGAAAAAAGAATATATTAAATCAAATTTTTCATAAAAATCAAAATCTTTCATGTCGCATTCCTGAAATTCAATCCCGGATATGCTTTTTGACGCGGCAGTCATTATCATTTCTTTACTGTTGTCAATACCGGTGCATTTATATCCCATTTTTGCAAATTCGTTTAAATGTTCTCCTGTTCCGCATCCTAAATCAAGAATGTCCGCATTTCCATCAGGAGATAGATATGATTTTATAAATGAAATGTCTGTTTGAATGTTTCTGGATTTATTTTCAATTTGAAAATAAAATTCTGCTAGTTCATGATATAATTTCATTATTGATTAAATAGAAACGGGAATTTTTGAGCTATTGAAGTTTCATGGAAACTTGTAATTTCGGAGGCACTTTCCATTGTCATTAATTTTGCAACCAATTCTTCACATTCCTCAATTGTTACTGAACGTATAACGCGTTTCACCTGGTACATGAATGCGGAACTCATTGATAGATTTCTAAATCCAAGACCAAGAAGCATCATTGTGTAACGCGGTTCACCGGCAATTTCTCCGCAGATTGAAAGTTCTTTCCCTGTTTTACCGGCAAGAGTAGTTACTGTTTTAAGCAAACGTAAAATTGCCGGATCAAGAGGATTGTACAGATAGGCGACTTTTTCTCCGATTCTATCAACTGCCAGCGTATATTGAACAAGATCATTCGTGCCAATTGAAAAGAAATCAACGTATTTCCCGAAAATATCAATGTTCAACGCCGCTGACGGCACTTCAATCATTATTCCGATCGACACATTTTCTTCAAATTCAAGTCCTTCATGTTTTAATTCAAATTTAACTTGTTCAAGCATTTCTTTCGCGATGAAAATTTCGTCAAGAGTGGTTATCATTGGAAACATTATTTTGATATTTCCGAATTTACTGGAACGAAGAATTGCTCTAAGCTGTGTTTTAAAAAGCTGTTCGTTCGCGATGCTGAATCTGATCGCTCTGCATCCCAAAAAAGGATTTCTTTCTCTGTATTCTTCGTTCGCTCCGAAAATTTTGTCTCCGCCGACATCAATAGTGCGGATTGTTACTGACTGAGGATGAAAAAATTCTACAACTTTTCTGTATCCGTTAAGCTGAGTTTCTTCATCCGGAAGGCTTTTATCAAGGAAAAGAAATTCGGACCGGAAAAGACCAATGCCGTCA
>JBFZEW010000333.1:0-8366 GCA_041306665.1 Spirochaetota bacterium
TCAACAGGCAGATATTTTATTAAATCAGCGAGAGACATCTACAAGGATCAGTCCTATTTCCTTTTCATGATCAGCCAGCAGTATCTTTCTAAAATATTATTTCCGCTTGGAGATTATTCCAAGGAAGATATACGCGCTATTGCGAGAAAGTTCAATCTTCAAATCGCGGATAAACCCGACAGTCAGGAAATATGTTTCATTCCCGACAATGATTACAAAAAATTCATTGAAAACTATACCGGCCGAAAACCGGTACCTGGAAATATTGTCAAGAAAGACGGGACGATCATCGGCAGACATACGGGAGTATATCACTACACAATCGGTCAGCGCCGCGGAATGGGAATTTCAGACAGTGATCCTTTATATGTAACAGATATCAATACAGAGAAAAATGAAATAATCGCCGGTTACAAGGATGATCTTTTCAAAAAAGGATTAATCGCCGAAGACATTACATTTATGAAAGCAACAAGTCTCAATAACACTACCGGGTACATAAAAACCAGATCAACTCAGAAACCGGTAAAAGCTGAAATTACAGAGCAGAACGGTCTGTTGCATATTACTTTTCTCGAACCGCTGTCGCAGATTTCTCCCGGACAGGCTGTCGTGATTTACAATGATCAAAATGAAATTCTTGCCGGCGCGTGGATTAAAAGCGCGATTTAATTTCACTTCTCGGCGATTACTAATATCGTCGTTGAATCCTCGGTATATTTTCCGCCGCTGTTGCTGAAGATTCCGATGCCGCTAAAATTTGCTTCTTCGAGAATTGTCATAATTTCATCTTTACAAATACCGTAAATATTTATGGAATTATGATATTCTTTCCCTGATTTTTTTTCGCGTATAATTGTATTAAAAATGATGCCGTCTGCGCGGTAATCATAGGATCTTTTAAAATCGATTATTTCCCCCGAAATATCAGGAAGCGATGTAATTTTTTTTTCAATAAAATGTTCATAATTTACAAGCTGAATGAAAATTTTCCCATGAGGCTGTAAAATTTTTTTTAAACTGTTTATAAATTCCGCAAGGATGGACTTATTCCGAAGATGTACAAGAGTGTTGCCTAAAATCATTACCGCGGAAAATTTATTTTCAGGAAAATTGTCAGCCGCATTCAGCATGTCCATTACACTAAAACTTATTTCTCGATCAGTAATTTTTTCGTTAGCCTGTTCAATCATGTTTACCGAAAGATCTATTCCATAAACATTAGATCCAGCGCCGGCAAACAGAAGCGCATAGTTTCCTGTCGCGCATCCAACATCGAGAATTTCAGCGTTTGCGCCGTTTGCGGCGATTTGAGATTTTATGAACTCCGCTAATTGTAAATCAGGCTTAAAAATGTCATCATAATATTCAGCGAATGCATCATAAAATTCCATAAATTCTCCATTATTCTTTACAAACAGGCGTTCATGCTTTTTTTATATCGGCATTAACTTGCGATTTTATTACATTTACCGTCTAATCAATCATTCGGTTCTACTAATATTTCACGATTGAATATTTCTTATTTATCTCATAATTTGAAAATTCGGGGCTGCTATCGCGCAAAATCACCTTGCTTTTTTAACGCTCCCCCTTTATATTTGTCGACATGGAAGATTTCAGCAATAAATGGAAAATCGAATATGAAACCGGAATCCCGGAGATCGATCAACAGCACAAGAAACTTTTCAATTATATTGAAACTTTATCAATAGCTATATATTCGAAATCAGGTAAAGACGAGTTGATTTCACTCTGCAGATTTCTTAAAAATTACATCGATACCCATTTCAGCACTGAAGAGATTCTCATGCGGCAGGCTCACTATCCAAACTTGGAGCAGCACATGGAAGTTCATCGTTCATTTGAAGAATATTACAAAATCATTGAAAAAGAACTTTTTGAAAAGGGAGCCGATCACTATCTCGCGATTGAAATTGAAAACAAAATGCATAGCTGGTGGAAAAACCATATTATAAAAATGGACATGCAATATGTACCTTATTTCAAGGATGAAAAAAAATGAAAAAATTTTTCACTAAAATTAGTTTTAAAAATTTATTTTCATTGCTGATTTTAATTTCTTTGATAATTTTTTTCTGGAACACTATTCCTCTTTATCCCGTAAAATTATTTGTCGTGCTATTGCATGAAATAAGTCACGGCATCGCTGCTGTTTTGACCGGTGGAGGCATCGCGTCAATTCAAATTACAATGGATCAAGGCGGCGTGTGCTACACGTATGGAGGAATTCAATTCATTATTCTTTCAGCAGGATACACGGGAAGTCTCATTCTGGGAGGAATTCTTCTGCTCGCGTCTTCGAGAAAAAACATCAGCAGGACAGTAATTTCAATCTGCGGGGTTCTGATATTTATTATCGGAGTTATCTACGTGAGTAATTTTTCCGGAAAAATCTTCACACTCGCCTTCTCGACTCTGCTGATATTTTCCGGCTATAAGGCTCCAGAAGCGTTCAACAACTTTATTCTTAAAATTTTGGGCCTCACCAGCATGCTCTACGCCGTGATAGACATTCTGTCCGACACTGTGTATCATAACATTTCAGGTTCCGACGCGTCAAAAATTGGTGAACTCTATTTCGGTAATTCTTTTTTCTGGGGAATTATCTGGACAGTAATAAGTCTGTTTTTCTTTGTCAAATTTCTTTTCAAAGCATCAGAAAAATCTGCTGCGCGCGGATAATTTTAATTTACTTTTTACTTCATTTTTCAATACGAATTATTTTGAGACTCTGACAATACTTGACGGGATCAAGAGCTTTTTTAAAATCATCTACCGAATAAATTTTTACGTCCGGCGGAATGACCGACTTTTCTTCTCCCGCATCATTAAACAACGGAAGATAACCTTCAGCATCAATAATTCCGCGGACCTGAGGAATATATTTCCAGGAATAATTTCCGGTAAAGGTGAAAGAAACGAAGCTGTTTAATTTAATCTGCCGTCTGCTCTCGGTAAAAAGATCAAACGTCGCGCCGAAATCTGGAAATTCGAATTTGTTTTTATCGGGACAGTCAATGCAGTTGACTGAAAATGAAAGACTGTCCATTGGGCGGCTAACTTTAAATTCAAAAAAATAAGTCATTATATTATAATAATAGTAGGATCGTATGTAGTCCGCGGACATGATTACATCCGTTATCTCATCAAGATCTAGACCGGAATTTTCTGCTATGATATTATTTGAAATGAAATGATTTTTAATAATATCAAATGTTTCCGTAAAAAGCCTTAAGTCGCTGACAATCATTTTCCCATCCGTTAAAAATAGAAATGACAAATCTTTCAATAACAAATAATAACAAATCATTATACACTTAATATCTGAAAATAATATCATTTTTTTGAAATAATTGTGCTTATCCTGAATTTTTAAATCAGTAAAACATATTACTATATAAAAGCTTTTCAGGTAAGTTATTTCACATTTAAACTGGAATTTAAATATGAAAAGAAGATATACAGCTTTATTTTTGAAATTTAACGTCCATGAATGAAAAAAATCCTTTTCAAATATTTATGCAATGAAATAATCTGCCGGAAGAGGAATCTAAAATGAAAAAATACAACACTTATTTTTTTGACGCTGACGGTACTTTAATTGACACAGCCGACTTGATTGTCGAAAGTTACCGTAACACTCTTTCCCATTACGGAGCAGAGCCTCAAGCGCGTGAAAACATTCTTGGTTTAATGGGCATTCCTTTTACAATACAAATGCAGCAATATATAGGCGTTCAATCAGCCGAAAAAATGCGTGAAATTAATGAGTTTCACTGGAACTATCAGACTAAGATATACGGTCAATATTTAAAAGAATGTCCGGGAACAAGCGCAGCGTTAAAACAGTTAAAGAATAATGGAGCGAAACTTGCCGTTGTTACTTCAAGGACAAGAAAAACGCTTGAACTTTATTTAAAAAGTTTAAACATACTGCACTATTTCAATGTCATCATCACTCCAGAAGATGTGACTAACCCCAAACCGCATCATGAATCATGCGAAAAAGCTCTTTCACTGCTTAAATCAAAACCTGAAGAGACATTATTTATCGGTGACGCGATTTATGATCAGCAGTCAGCTGCTGGATGCGGTATTGACTTCGCTTATGTAAAATGGTCTCACATTCCAGCGGAACTTTTTTCGCCGAAGCCGGAACATGTGCTAAACTCAATGACAGATCTTCTGGATTAATCCAGAAGTACAATATCTTTCAGTTCGGGCAAAGCTTCAATAGCTCCTTTCTTCGTGCAAGTTAAAGCCCCCGCTTTATTCGCGAATAAAACAAACGCTGACATTTTTTCAAAATCATTCATCGCGTCTTTCTGATCTGCTTCGAGAGATAATTTATAAAGAAGAGCACCGACAAAAGCGTCACCCGCGCCGGTCGTATCAACGACGGGCGAAACTTTGACGGAGTGAATTTCGGCAGAATTATCGTTTAACGCCAGATAAGAACCTTTTTTACCGCGCGTTACAATAACACATTTGGGACCATAATCTAAAATTTGAGCGCAGCTTTTTTCAAGATTCGATTCACCTGTAATTATTTCTATTTCACTTTCGCTCATTTTCACCAAATCAGCGAACGGCAGACAATGTTCAACTTCTTTAATGAAAACGGAAATTTTTTCATGCCACAGATCGGACCGGAAATTGGGATCAAATGAAATTAAAATCTTGTGTTTTTTAAATTCTTTAAGAAGTTGCATATAAGTTTCTTTCAGACTTCCGCCGAGAAGAGCGGTCGCAGAACCGAAATGCCCAATCTTTGAAGTTAAAATTGATTCCGAATCAAGTTCATTAAAATGAAGAAACTCGTCAGCGCCGCGGTTAAAAATAAAATCACGTTCACCATCCTCTTTCAATGAAACAAAAGCAAGAGTTGTTTTGCGTAGAGGATCGGAAAAGACCTGGGAAATATCGACATGATGAGAAATGAGAACATTTTTTAAATAGGCGCCGAAACTGTCGCTACCGACTTTTCCGATAAATTGAGAACTGCCGCCGAGCTTGGAGACAGCAGCGCAAACATTTGCCGGCGCGCCGCCCGCTTTTTTATAAAACGAATTCGTATTTTCAATTGAACACCCGGTGTCAGCTGAAATAAAATCAATTAAAATTTCACCAACCGCACTTACTCTGCTCATAACTACCTCGTAATTCACAATTTTGATATTTCATTATTATATGTCAGAACATAAATGAATTCAAGACTTATATTTAACGTCATTCACGCAAAATTTTACAACCAGACGCGCATGCCGAAAACATAACCGCTGCATTTAGAGTCAGAACTTTTCAAACTTTGAAATCCGGCAAAAACTTCAAACCGGTAAATAATCAATCCTATCTTAAAAGTATTTTCAGTTACAATGTAATCATCATAGTCTTCTTTGCCGTACTTGTAAGTCAGCGTTACAGGTTTCACAGGATATGATGAAATATAAATACCATATGCATTTCCGTTTTTTGAAAAATCATTTCCGCTCATGACAGACTGAAAATATATTTCAGGAATAAAATAATCAAATTGAAACAGCGGAAAATTGAAACCTATAGCCGCTGAATCAAAAAAGTTTGAATCCAAATTATCCACGCGCAAATCAATTTGAGGACCGAAAATCCTCCAGAATCTTCCGCGAAGAGATGCTGTATAGATATTTATACCGTTGAAATCAGAAAAAATTCCGGTTTCAATATTATAAAAATTTGAATTTAAATTATTGTCATTTGGATTGTTTTGATCAAAAGCTGATTCAGAATATGAAGTAAAAACTTCATTTTCATTTTTTTCAGGTTCTTTTTTTCTATTCGAGAAATCAGGATGCACAAAATTAAAATCATATCCATTCTGATATGGATAATCCAGATAGCCGACAAGAAGGTTCCTGAAAACCCATAGAGTACACCCTAGTTCCATGCACCCCGGAGAAGAGGAAGTATCTGATTTCAAAGTCGGATTATCACTTGCGTTAAAATTACTTTGAATTACATCATCAGCAAAAACAACTGCCGATGATGTAATTATGAGAAGCGTTATTATTATTTTTTTCATTATTTTTCCCGTTTATTTATATTCACTTTACATCCATTATTTTCAAGTTCAAGCAGTTTTATTTTCATTTCCCGTCCAGCAGCATATTCACCTGCTTCACCGCTTGTTTTAACAACGCGATGACACGGATATGCAATAAGAAACCGGTTTTTCGCAAGTACGCTGCCGAGCGCCCTCACAGCATTTGTTTTGCATTTACCGGCAAGCTCTTTATAAGTGATTGTTTCACCGTATTTTACAGAGGATAAAACCTTCAGTACATTCCTCGAAAACCCGGATAAGCCTGATAAATCCAAATCATTAATTGAGAAAGTAACATTTTCTCCAGCAAGATATCTTTGAATTTCATCCGCCACAACATTAACTTTCGGATTACCAGCAACACCGTTATTTTGAATTCTATTTGCGCTGAATTCAATTTTTTTAACCGGATGTTCTTCTTCACTCCAGAAAATATTTACATACACTGATTTAAAAGAAATTTGAAAAATATTATACTTTGATCCATCAATAATTTTCATTGTTTTCCCTTAACAATCACCGCTAAAATCAAAATTATACCGCAAACCCGCAAAAAAACATTTACAATTAGATATGTAATATCGTAAATGTATTCATGAAAAAAAATTTATATCTGATAATATTTTGTATTATTATGAACAGTTTTTCAACAAAATTAATTAGAGCGGAAGAAAAACCCGTAATTCTCGTACTTGGAATTGAATCTTCTGAAATTTCAGAAATTCAGGATAGAATCATCCGCGAAGAAATTATGCGGAGATTTTATGAAAAACAATACAGAATAACCTCCGTAATGGAATTAACAGGTCTCATAGAAGAAAACCAGATTAACGTTCAGGCTCTGAAAAAAGAAGATATACCTTCCGTTACATATAGATTAAACGCTGATGCGGCAATTTTTTCAAAAAAAACAGGATCAAAGGAATTAACAATTTTCATATACCACAAAAGTCAAAATAAGTTTTTTCAAAAAAGTATAATTATTGACTTGAACGGCGATTTCAATACACTCTGCCCGATTCTTATTGATGAAATATTCAAAAACAGTTTCAGACTTCTGGAGGAAATAAAATGATGCAGCAGTATATCGACAAAGTCAACATACTAATGGAATCATTTCCATATATCAAAGAATTCTATGGAAAAACATTCGTAATAAAATACGGCGGCAACGCGATGACAGAAGAAAATCTTAAATTTTCTTTCGCTCAAGACATGGTTCTTTTAAAATATGTCGGGATTAATCCAGTAATTATTCACGGAGGCGGACCGCAGATAAACGAGTTGCTTGCCAAAGTAGGAAAAGAAAGTAAATTCCAAAACGGACTAAGAGTCACAGACGCTGAAACGATGGAATACGCGGAAATGGTTCTTGTCGGACAGGTGAACAAGGAAATCGTAAAAAACATTAATCTTGCCGGAGGAAAAGCTGTCGGCTTAAGCGGTAAAGACGGAAATTTAATAATCGCCGAAAAATTATTCCAGCTGAAAGATAATTTAAAAATAGATATTGGTCTTGTCGGTGACGTAAAACAAATCAATTCCGACATAATCGAAACGCTTGAAAATAAAAGATACATCCCTGTAATCGCGCCAATCGGAGTAGATGAAAAAGGAAACACGTACAATATTAACGCGGACACGGTTGCGGGAAAAATCGCGGAAGCGTTGAATGCCGAAAAACTTATTCTGCTGACAGACATTGAAGGCGTAAAAATAGACGGCAAACTTGTAACAAGCCTGACACCCGATGAAATTAAAAAATTCATTAAAGATAATAAAATCTCAGGCGGAATGATACCGAAAACGGAATGCTGCATAAACGCGATATTAAACGGCGTCAAAAAAACGCACATTATCGACGGAAGAGTAGAACACGCGGTGCTGCTTGAATCATTTACTGATGCCGGCGTAGGAACGCAGATTATAAAATAGAAACACGGGAAACATATCTGTTGATACCAGCTATAATTTCCCGTTCATCCATTTCATCAAACAGAACAAGAATATTTCCTTCATCATAAATATTAGAGATGATATCAATTAATTCTTTTTTAGATTTAATGTCATTATTGACAAGACACTCAGATATTGATTTTCTGTCATTTTCCGTAAAACTTTCCATTATGACTTTTTCACGGAAAAAATCAATCACCAGGTTTTTCATCCGGTCAGACGAATAACTGTAATAAAGTTTATATAAAGTATCGAAACACTTGATTTCCTGCAGCGAAAAATCATTAATTTCCTTATTAATGATTTT
>JBFZEW010000334.1:0-2800 GCA_041306665.1 Spirochaetota bacterium
GCAAATCATTTTTTATAAGTCT
Source organism: Spirochaetota bacterium (assembly GCA_041306665.1). Lineage (GTDB taxonomy): Bacteria > Spirochaetota > UBA4802 > UBA4802 > JAFGJZ01 > JAFGJZ01. The sequence goes on from JBFZEW010000334.1 coordinate 23, forward strand.
TTCCCCCTTTTGAAGCCCACCGCCTAATAGCTATTCATTTATTTTATGCCAGGTTGGGGGTAAGCCAGGGGGTTCCGGGGGGCTGGCAAGGGGGAAGGACTGCTAAATTGCGAGCCGGTGTTGAAACGGTAATGTTTTATTAAACGGGAAAGTGTAGGTGTTTTTTCTTTTCACACGGAGGGGTTTTAAATTATAAATTTATTTTTATAAATTTTTCTTTTTTGATTAAATATATTCAACATTACCACAGTTTAAAAGATAGTAAGTCACTTCCGATGTTAATTGCTTTTATTAATTGAAACTTCATGCTGGAAATATTCATAAATCATTACCATCGCAAGAGTGTCAAGCTCACAGTAACGCAGAAGACCGGCAGAAATTTTTTCTTTTTCAAGCTGAGTCATTTCTGTAAACTGCATTTTAGCATAAGCTGTCATTGCAGCACCGCCATTAGCAAGTTCTTCTTCAGATAAGAATTCTTCAAGCTGATCATTATTAATACCTTCAAATAGCGGAGGAAGAAGTTTGTATGGACTGATTATTTTACCATTAGTATCTTTTTGAATCCAGATTTGATCTTTGAAATTACAGCTTTTAATGATTCCATTACCGCCATATATCGGTTGTGAATATTTATTTTGTATAAATTCACTTTCCATCACTGCAGGAAGTACAACTTTTATCGAGTTAGACCCTTTCATTCCCGGATGATAGAAAAATCTTTTTACAACCTCCAGTAAATCAATCATGTCACGTTGTCCTTTCCATTTTTTCACAGAATTATCGTTTGAATGAGAAATTGTTTCAATAAACGAAAGCAATTCATCTTTACCGGGAACAGGATTTAATTCATTGCTCAATTGTCTATGAATCATTGCGAGATATGTATTTTCATGAGTTGCATAACGGAAGACAGAACCATCATCAATTTCAAGCTGATTTTTTAATTCACGTATAAAATCATAATTCGGGAAAACACCCTGTACAGTGTTAAGATACTCCCCTTTGTGTTCAACTGTACCATCTTCATTAACAACATGATGAGAAAATTGAAACGCGATTCCCTCATAAGGACTTTTCCCTTTGTTGAAAGGAATTGCTGTCATTGTTGTTTCAAAGTCAATGAAATGCAGCGGGAATTTCCATAATTTTAATTCATCACAAAGACCAGCTATATCAAGGTAAGGGGTATTATCATTATTTTTTATTTTTTCAATCTGCAGTATTTTCCTCTCACTATCAGTAAGTCCTGAACTGCTGCTTTCTTTTTCCGGAAATATTGATACATCAATATCTTTAATAAAATAAGTCTGATCATCTATCAGTTTCTGTTTGCCTCTGAAATTCCATAATTCAAATACAAGCGGTTGTTTTAATTCTTTATCATTAAGTCTTGCCTGTTCTTTCCAGCATTCTTTAAAACCGCTAATTTTTTCTTTTTGCTCTTCTTCATCAGTAGCTGTATATTCGCATTTAGCACAGTGTAGACCTATAGGAGTTTTAATTTTAATGTCATTTGAATATGAATCAGAAAGTTTACGAACATATTCCTCAAAAGACAATTCATTTTCTTCAAGTAATAAAGGAGTATCATAAATAACGTCTGCTTCTTCATCAACATTTATAAGTGCTAATAATTTATTTCCTGTATCGCCTGTATCAGTTACTTTTACAGATGTTCTGCCTCTATTGTCTTTTTGAAGAAAAAATCTTTGATTGAGACCGTCAACTGAAGCTACAGCATTTTTATTCGCAAGCAGTAAATATGCATTTATATTATAATCGGGAAATGCACAGGTTAGAACGTATTTCTGGAATGCAGTGTCATATAAATATGGAGACCAGACCGATTTAATTTTTCCGGACTTAGAGAAAAAATTTTCATGATTTTCCATGTCAATGGACTTTGCTTTTACTTCAATCAGTTTTATGGTACTGCCTTTCTTTTCAAGTACATCAACACGAATAAATAAATTTTTAAATTTAATTGCAGCTTCAAAAATTACGATATTTTCGCTTTTCAGCAATTCATTAGTCCGATCAAGAGCTGAATCATAATCAAGAGAAGTAATATTGTGACCACCGGGATAGTAAAGTTTCGCAAGTTCGCCAACCTGAAAACCGCCTTCAGCAAGTGCCTGCAGGAAAGTATCATCCAATTTTGTATCAGGGTATTCTTTTTTACCGGTGTAATACAATTTAGCCGGACAATCCATCGCAAGTTTAAACCTTGATTTTGTAAGCGTCCGTTTCATAAAATACCTGCTATCACAAAAATTTAAATCACAAGAATTTTAAACTATAAAAATTGAAAAGTCAAATAGTAATCATTTAACAGTATAAGTACAGTAAGAAATACAGATAAGTTTTTTCCCAACATGTTTATCATTATCAAAAACAAAAAAACGTTTAAATGGATGCAAGCCCCCCAATGTTCTTTTAATTACACATTCTGTATTAAATTACTATTATATTTTAAAAGAACAACACAGACAACAAATTTAATTGCTGCTGTTGAACCCTACTTTTTTCGAATTATTTAATTTCATGAAAGATGCTTCTTTCGCTACTTCTGAAATTAAAAGATCATGATTAGTAATTGTGAAATTACATGATCCGAAACGCTGACGGACTGTATTTAAATGTCCGGGTGTTAAATTTTCAATTTCAGAAACCCGATTTTTCTGTTTTAAATTCAAAGGCTGCTGTTCAGTAACAAAATATTTTTCATAAAGCGAAACACGTTTTTCTTTCAAAACCGGACTGAAACGTATTTTC
>JBFZEW010000335.1:0-2789 GCA_041306665.1 Spirochaetota bacterium
ACAAACTGGAGAATTTCAGCATTGTTCATTGTTCATTGTTCGTTATTAATTGCATCTCCCATCTGCGTTCATCGAGCGAAGCGGGCGGTTGAAAAGTGTATGTGTATGTGTTGCTTCATTATTATTTATCATGATTTTTTATTATTTTCTAATGAGACATAAAATACTATTGACAAAATTATGTCCCATTGTATTATTCTTTCGGTATATTAACATTTTCACATCAAACCAGTACATTGGAGCATACAATGATTTTAAACATAATCACGCTGTCAAGCTGCCTTGCTATGATGCTGTTTTTCCGCAAAATCGACAAAGCGAACATGCGGATTGCAAAACTCAAAAGGTTCACTGATAAAAATCTGCATGATTTTCAGAAACTGACAGAGAAAGAAAACCGAAAATTCAATGATTCTACTATTGAAATGGACATCCTTCTTAAAAAAGCCAATTCACTCACAGGAACAATACGCGAATCGGTAATTGATCTGGAAAAGAAACTTCGCGGCCTGGAAGCTGAGAAAGGGACTCTTAAGAATGTCGAGGCCAACCTCCAAATTGTATCTGACGCGGCTGTTGACGTGAACAAGCAAATTAAATATATCGAAGCAGCGAAGTCTAATTTCAGTGATTTCATTAAAAAAATAAACGGCGTAAGCGAATCTGTTTATAAAATCGAAAAAGAAAACGCCTCAATCGTAAATTCTTTCAACGAAAGAGTGCGCGATAAAACTACCGAGCTTACAAATGCGATGAAAAGCCAACTTGACAAATTGAAAGAAAATATTTCACAGAAAGAAGGGATTCTTCTTGATCAGACACGAAACAAAATGGAATCGCTCACGCGTGAATTTTCTGATTCACTGACAAACATGGAACACAGCATCAATGATACAGGCGATCTTCTTCTTGAAAATGTCAAAATTAAAATTGACTCAATTACCAACTCTGTCGATTCACTTGAAGCAAGAATCGAAACATCCGAAAAAAGAGTGTACAATGATCTCAATGATAAAATCCAGACTCTTGAAGAATCAATTTATGCTTTCAGAACAAATTTAACAGAATTAAAAACGGAAGCCCTTGCCGAAACACGTGATGAAATCGAGATTATCAATTCAAAAGTTCAGGATCTTCGTTCAACATTCACGACTCTTGAAAGCAACATCTTCAATGACATGAAAAAACATACAGAAAAACTTAAAGGTTCTTTCGAAATGTCTCTTGGCGAATATGAAGAGAGAATGGATACTATTCAGAAAAAACTTAAAGATACCGAAGAAGATATTTTCAATTCACGTTCAAAACTTATCGACACGTTTGAAAACGAAACTACAAAGATACGCAACACCATGGATTCATTATCTCTTCACGCGATAGCGAAAAAAGACGAGATTGTTCAGGCAGCGCGAAAACAGACTGAAGACATTCAGTATAAAATAGATGAATTCGTAGATAAATTCCACGAAATGGAAACAAATGTCCGCGGCGTCGAGAATAACATTAAAAATTCAATCAATCTTGAAATGAGCAGCGTAAGAAATGAATTTGAGGATTTATATTCAAAGCTTGACAGAGCAAAAGCCGAATTGATGAGTTATGAAGAAGAAAATAAAATTTTCTCCCGTACTGATTCAATGATGAAAGACGTTGAAGATGCAGTCACAAATTTTAACTCCATTATTGAAAAATCCAAATCAGAAGCGCAGATTTTAGGCGAGTTCATTGATCAAATGGACGAATTTAAAGACGCGAAGCGCGCGCTTGAAAAAGAATTGAAAATATATTCTTCAAAACGCGAAAGAATGGAAGGCGTAAGCTCTGAGATACACACTCTGATGGACATGGCGGAAGAAGTAAAAACAAAAACAGCGTACCTGGAAGACAGTGAGAGTCAAGTAAACCAGATTTCACGAAAAATTGAATCTCTTGAAAACAGCTATTCCGCGATTGATTCAAAAATCAGAGAGCTGCATGAATATGAAACAGTAATAACAAAAAACCTGAGCTCGATTGAAAAAATTGAAATGGTTATAGGGTCTTTTGACGGACGCATTAATTCTTTCCAAAAAAATATTGATAAAACAGAAAAACAGATTACAAAGCTGCGAGAATATCTCGGTAACGTTGAAGAAACTACATTAATTTTAAAAACAAAAGAAAATGAAATCAATGACCTGAAAGACAAATTCAATGAAATCGACAGCCTGCATGAATATCTTGATCAAAGGGTTTCTCAAATTCAAACTATGATTACTAAAATTGAAAACATGAAAACAGACATTGAAAAAACTGACAATCGGCTGAAAACAATGTTCACGCAGACTGATAAAAAAATGAAACAGTTCTCGGAATTTCTTCATTCAATCGACGGCGACATTTCAATTAGTAAAGAAGTTAAAGGTGATGTAAACATTGGAAAAAACATCAATGAAAGCATGGTTAAAACAATCCGCGAGTTATCGACGCGCGGTTGGCAGCCTGATGAAATTTCACAGAAACTTCTGCTTGAAGAAAACACTGTAAGGCTTATCATTAACACTACAAATATGTAACTGAAATCAACATAAAAGACGCGCTATAAAAAAAGAGTACTTAACCGTACTCTTTTTTATTCCATGCAGCAAAGGACTATCTATTTCTTTTCTGCCGGCGCTTAAATAATTTTAATTTATCACTGGCCGGTTTTCTCTTTTTGTTCCTGGCGAAGCTGATCCATTATCTGCTCATCAGTCATTTTTTTTCGAAGAACAATGCGGTATCTTACATCAAACTTGATTGGTTCAATA
>JBFZEW010000336.1:0-4018 GCA_041306665.1 Spirochaetota bacterium
GATCTCCGCAAGAACTTCCATTTTCGTATAGGCACTTGACAAGATTCTTGATAGAATTATTGTCTGAAACGCTATGAAACTGAATAACCCGACGGCATACATATTTCCAGATCCAAAACTGATAATTTCATTGTAATATAGTACATCCATCAATATGCAAAAGATGAGAATTATCATTCCAAGTGTTTCAAATAAGGCGCCTTCCATTCTTTTAAAAAGTCCAAGCATAAACACAAAAATAAAATAAAAACCCAATAAAAGCATAAAAAATTGAAAATAAGTATTTAACAAACTGTAAAATTGAGTTGTTGTAAATAAAATGCACATGGAAAAAGTAAATGTCATGAAATAGGTAAAATACAGTACGATTTTCCGCATGAGACCAGGAAATATATGATAGACAAAAAGACTTATAAACGGAACTGCAAGGACATAGGATAAGTATTCAATTTTCTGCTGAATTTCCCATTGCGCGTGCGGAAACATGACAACAAATAAAGTCTCACCCATGATGAAAAGCCTTAAAGAACAAAAGAAACAAAAAATGCCAAGATGCAGCGCTGATATGTTTTTTCTCCTGTAAAGAAAAAGAAAAATATGATAAATACCCATCATGATAAAACTGCCCATGAGGAACAGCTCAGGGAAAATCTGAAGATCTCTTCTGCTGTGCATTTGATCGGATGTTCCAAGTTCCACATCGCTCCATATTCCGCCGGCACGATGCTGAAAATTTGAAACTTGAATTATAATCGAATTAGTTCCATTTACAGGCGAAAAATAAATCTCCTCGGGATTATTATATTCAGCTATTGTATTTTTCTTATCTGCGCCCGTAACTCCTGATTCCAGTTTAATAGCTCCGTTTATCCAAATATTATAACTTATATAGATGCGGTTAACGCGCAGGGCTAATATCATTTTCTCACTATCAAGACCTTTCATTTCAAGATAATAACTTCCATAACCATGACCCAATTTTTTATCAGGAGATTCATAAGAATCATTCCAGCTTGAAGGAACATTCATGTACTTTTGAATCATGTCAGATTGAAGATTAATGGTATCAGGTGTCAGTAGTTTATTTGGGAAAAATTTCCATTCTCCTCTTAACTTTACAATACCGTCTTTATTGAAATCCCATGATGATAAATCAATTGCGCCATTTTGAACTAGAGGCGGTATTTTATCGCTGCGCTTCGAACAGGCAAAAGAACAAAGAATAATCGCCAATACTTGCACTATTACGAAATATTTTTTCAATTTTATTTTCATCACCATACTTGATAATCTTTAAAAAAACATAGAAAATTATTATGATATTAACACATACATTAAAAAATTACCAGACATTTTTATTCTCAATTCAATCTGCATCTGTTGAAATTATTTTATTGACACCGTCATTTTTTTCCCTTAGTATTAATAAGGAATAATTTATGGTGCTGACTATGAAAAAATTTAAAATACTTGCCGCGATTATTATTGTCACTATTTTGTCCAGCTGCAGCGGAAAAGATAAGATTGATATTTCTCAGAACTGGAAAATGAAAATAGATCCATGGTTCAGCAATTATCAGAATAATAAACAGTTTCTGCTTTTCGATTTTGATGACTCCAAATGGGAAAACCAAAAAATGCTGCCTGCATCATTAACACTGGAAAAAGGGAAAAAAATAATATGGCTTCGAAAAAAAGTAATTATTGACAGCTCATTAAAAGAAACAGGCGCTGCAATATTTCTTGGGAAAATTTGGGATGCAGAATCAACATATATTAACGGAATCCGGATTGGACAATCAGGAAGAACATATCCCGAATTTCATTCCGATTGGAATTCATCTTCCTGGCACTATATTCCAGATGAAATTATAAACTGGGATGCTGAAAATATAATAGTTATTAGTCAGTTCACAAATCAGCAGTCAAATTTTAATGGCACACCGTATATTTCAGATGTAATGACAGTGAAAGTTCATGTTTTCTGGCATAAGTTTCTTTCCGAATATCTGACAATGACATTTGGAATTATCACACTGCTTCTTGGAATTGGAACTTTTTTCTCTTTTATTTTCTCAAAAACCGGAAGAATTACAAATCTGTATTTTATTTTGATGTCATTTTTATGGACAATATTAACAGTACATTTCTGGCTTCCGGATTTTTCTCCTCTAACCTGGCACATGCAGGATCAGTTTTTTTACATACTTGCCGCGCTTATGATCGCTTTGATTTATTTTTATCTTGAAAAATCTCTTGAAATAAAAATATTAACCGGGAGAATCATTATAGTTATATACATTATTTTTATTACAGCGTTAAGTTTAACATCTACGATTGATGATCCTCTTACCGGCTGGCGATTCGATTTCATGGCACCATTAGGCTTAATCGGGCAAATACTCTGGGGTGTTGTAATTTTTAAATCAATAATTAGAAAAAATAAAGAAGCCGTTTTCATGCTTTTTGGATACATATTATTTGTTGCAGCTATGATTCATGATGGTTTAATGATGAATAGAATTATATTATCACCATTATTTCTGACAAATATTGCATACCCGGCACTTCTATTATCTTTTGCATTTATACAACTCAGACGTGTCAAGATTCTGGCAACAGATTTAAGCATATCGCAGGTGCAAATTGAAAAAAACAATCAAAACCTTAATCAGATATTTAAAAACGTATTAAACTCTACCGATAATCTCATTCATATTTCCGAAAGTGTCGATTCCACTAGTAAAAGTCTTGCCCAGGAAATGCAAAATCAGAAAAACAGCCTTGAAAACAGTTCAGCTATATTTGAAGAACTGCAGGCCTCAATAGAATCAATTGCCTCAAACGCGACCACTCAGGAGCAAAAGGTTATAAAAAATACAAACCTTCTGGAAGACTATGCCGCAGCATTAAGTCAAATTACTGAAGCTTCAATGGCAGCCGCAAAAAAAGGAGCAGAAAGCAGAAAAAACACAGATGCCATCAATGAACGGCTTGCAGATGTAAGAGATGGAATGATTAAACTGAAAGAATCATCCGCTACTATAGAAGAAATTGCCGTCATTATCAACGATATTGCCGAAAAAACCAATATGCTTTCACTCAATGCATCAATTGAGGCTGCACGCGCAGGAGAGCATGGACGCGGTTTTGCAGTTGTTGCCCAGGAAATCGGAAAACTTGCTGACGGTTCAGTCAAACAATCAAAAACAATTCAAACTATTGTTCGGAATATAGTTACATACATTGAACAAGACACAAATAAGATTTTAGAGTCTTCAAACGCAATTTCTGAGATCAATCAGGCAGTTTTCAGCCTTCAACAGGCAAGTGAAGGAATTCTTTCCCTCTGCATGCGCCAGGAAGAAATGACAAAAGAAATTAAAATTAACATGCACACAATTTTGACTGGATCAAATGAAATTAGTACTGCGACAAATGAACAAAACGGCGGAATGAAAGATGTTCTTTGTTCATTTGAGACTTTAAACGTTGTAATGAATCTCGTAAATCACAATACTAATAATATTGTGCAAATTTCAAATACTCTTTCAAAAAATATTGAATCCTTAAAAGAGATTGTTGTAATTAAATAAGTTTTTTTTATTTCAACATCCAAAAATTTCGAGATTTGAATATTATTTGATTTTTAATCTGTATATAATTATATATATATTCTTGCCATGTGCCTGGTTTTAAATATTTTTTTACAAATTTTTCAAAAAACAATAGAAACCCAACAAGCAGCAATAGACTAATACTTGCTTTATATTTTACTCTCATTTGTTCAAAATAATCTTTTTCTTCCTGTGTAAGACGATAAGGAAATAATTCGAATCCATGTTCAGGTTCATGTCGCTGATATTTAATTAAATTCCCTAATGTTGGAGTGTAAATAAAATGAATATTTACTTTTTTTATCAATTTTTTAACAACAAATGTTTTTGATAATCCTGAAATTTCAGAAAATCGACTAATTTTCAATAAAACATCAGAATCCATCATCATACTCGTTTGC
>JBFZEW010000337.1:0-7002 GCA_041306665.1 Spirochaetota bacterium
TGAAGGTTTTCCCGTGTCGTTATATATTTGAATTCAATTCCGCATTGCGGACACTTTCCAATTGATTCATATTTAATTCCGGAATTCCTGCATTTAGGGCAATACCCATGAATATCATCAACTATTATCAGATGCGCGTCAATATCTTTTACGTCAAATTCTTCCCAAACACGAATCAGTTCCATAAACTGCTCCTGCATATTTATTCAGCTTCAGGATATCGATCCTTAATTGCTCTTATTACTTCATATGTTTCAAGAAAAATTTCAACCAGCTGCGGATCAAAATGCTTTCCTGATTCATCCTTTATTGCTTTAAGAACATCTTCCTCTTTCCAGGCTTCCTTATACGTGCGGCGGCATATAAGCGCGTCATAGACATCGGCAATAGCGCATATTCGTCCCGCGAAAGGAATCGCTTCGCCTTTCAGTCCGCGCGGATAACCCGACCCGTCATATTTTTCATGATGCGTATATGCGATATCATAGCATAGCCGGTCAAGTTCAGAAAAATCAAGATCAAATAATTTCGCGCCCTGATATGCATGCGTTTTCATTGTTTTATATTCTTCTTCATCAAGCTTCGCGGGCTTTTTCAAAATGACATCAGGAATTGCCACCTTCCCGACATCATGCAGCATTGTGGCGATTTTTAAATTATCTTTAAAATGCTTGATTTCAATTTCCAGCATCCCTTTCCGCTTCGCCCATTTTTCATATATCTCGATTGCGTAAGAACCAACCCTGTTTACATGACTGCCCGTCTCTTTTGGATCGCGAAGCTCTGCCATTCTTACCATTCGTAAAATCGTCTGCCTTGTCATTCTTGCACGTTCAATCGCAATCGCTGCATTGCTCGCGAAAAAATTCACATACAGCTTATGTTCTTCGCCGAAAGGACGTATTTTCCCTTTATCATCCTTCGAATTTATGATCTGCATTACACCGTTGATTTTTCCGGCACTTGTCGTCAAAGGCACAGTCAGCATTGATTGTGTATGATAATCCGATTTCTCATCAATATTTTTATTAAATTTATATGATACCGTTTCGGAAATTTTATAAACGTCGGCAATATTTAAGGGTTCTCCGGTAAGAGCGACATATCCTGAGATAGACTGCTCATTGATAGGAATCATAAATTTAGTATATAAGTCTTTATTGCTATTAGGATCCCTTTTCGCTTTTGTATCATTCTGAACATAACTGAAAGTCAGCATGTCGCCATCGGCGAGGAAAATTGATCCGGCGTCAGCATTCGACGCTTTTCGTGCTTCGAATAAGAAATTATCAAGCAACGAATCAATATCCTTTATATGATTTAATCTTTCTGTAGTTTCAAGAAGCTCTGAAAGATCAAAACAGTTATTATCGTGATTTGACATTACTACCTCTTTAATATAATCGGCAAAAGAATACTCTATCTTAAATGTTTCAAAAAGTCAAATTATTTACCTTTTGATTCATGCTACATTGAATATGAAAATAAATCTTACATTTTTTGCTTTATGCGTGTAAAATATTCTTGAGTCTTTTACGAAGATATTCCATAATAGCAATATTGAACCCGGGTGAATAAATGGAATTAGTTGTATTTAACGACAATGAAAGTAATCTAATTTTTAAATGTCTTGCTGAAGTCGAAAAAAGAAACAATACAGAAGCTGCCGAACGCATTAAAAGCAATATAAATGCTCTCATTGAACTCGCCCGTGCAATTTCACAATATCCGTCTATTCTAAAAAAAAGCAAATTTTTTGATGAAGAACAATCCGCGGAAACTCTAATTGAAATGCTATGCCAAATGGAAGACATTGACCAGACAATGCACGTCCCCACAAAAGCAATGCTAGGAAAAGGCTTTCTTGTTGCAAAAATAAATTTTTTCAGAATGATTGAGTACATTGCAAGCAGAACGCCCGAACTAAGGGAAGAGTCTGCCATTATTCACGAAGATATAACAAACATAATTTTTACAATAATGTGCGAAGAAGTATTTTTATCAATTATAGAAGACAAGAAACTCGAAGAAGTACTCAGAAACAGAGCCGCTTTTCTTCTCGCGAACATCTGGGAATACCGCCTGAATTACGGAGTAAAAGACTTTGCTCCGCTACTTAATTCAATCTGGGAAGGCCGCAAAAAACTTATTCCTGTTTTTGGTACATTGCTCGGCACCAGCGAACTCATGATAATGTCATTTGGAATTGACAAGAAATGGCTTGAGTTTCTAAACGCAAAAGCTGAGGACAAGGAAATTTTCCAGGCGTTGGAGGAATTTCTTTTCACTCTGACTTTCGAGGAACTTGAAAATCTTAGAAATAAAATGAAGGAGCTTGGGTTAACTTCAATTAAAAAAGATGAAATTCCGAATATTACCGGAAAAAAACAAATGTACGCCACATTCAACAATTCCGACACGCGTGAAATGTATCGTTTTTTCCGTGACAGAAAACATAACGCGCACTTCAGGCATAGAGCTGAAATTTCCGGGCCGAAAAAAACAATTGAAGAATATATCATGTGCTATATTCTGTCTTCTGACGAATGGCAATAAAAAGGTTTGATATTCCCGGTTTTCTTGTTATTTTTAGTAAGTACAATTAAATATTTCGGAAGTGACAATGTTTGATATTGAAGACTATTTAAACAGAAAAAGTAACACGGTAACTGATCTAATTGATAATGATGTTTCCTCCATCGATAATGAAATTTATGACGACATTGATGCAATCATCAGCAATGCGAACAGCAATTTATATAAAATAGAGCGTTTCCGCCAGAACAAACACAGCATTGATATTCTATATCCAAAAGTTGAATTTCCCGGCAATACAGGACTGATTAAAACCTGCAATCAGGTTAGATTTGAACTTTCAACATATCCATTCGAAGAAGACCTTACGAAAATCTCGAAAATAGTATTACGCCCGAAACATATCGAAGTTGGCGGAATTGAACTGATGGCATTGTATCTTCCCGCCAAGCAAATACTTGTTTATTATCTTTTCATTCCGCACAAATACAACATTGAAAACACAAGACTTTCCGAAGCGGAAATTTTCATGCCCTATGACATTACGACTATCAACAACCAGCACTATCTCGGTAAAACTCACGGCAACGCCGAAAACCTTCCGAAAGAAGTATCGCCGCTTTTTTATTTAATTTCCACTGTTTCAGGAAAAACATATAATGATATTGACAAATTTTTCTCGCGAGTCAATAGTTCTGCCGACAGCGAAATATTATCAGAACTTGATAATATTTCATGCCATTTTTACAAATACGGATACTAAAATGATCGATTTACATAATCATACTAAAATGTGCGGTCACGCCAAAGGTGAACCTGAAGAATACATTGAATCAGCAATCAGAAATGGAATTAAATATTTCGGATTTTCAGATCATTCTCCCGTTGCAGAATCAATACGAAACGGAATTTCAATGCGTCCTGACGAAGTAGAAACTTACATTGAGAAAATTCTCTCTTTAAAAAACGAATTTAAAAACAGAATTGAAATACTTCTCGGCTTTGAGGTTGATTTTCCTCTTTTCAACGACTTCGATCAAAAATATTTTTCAGATGAACGAATCGACTATCTTATTGGAAGTTGTCATATAATTGACGATTGGAGTGTTGACGCGCCGGAAAGCGAAATAGATTATAAAATCAAAGATGTAAATCAGATATATGACAGATATTTCGATGAAATTGTCAGATTGATAGAAAGCGGACTTTTTAACATTGTCGGACACATGGACCTGCCTAAAAAATTCGGATATCATTCAACAGATGATTTTTCCGAAAAATACGTCCGAATTGCCCGGGCAGCGGCACAAAAAAATGTCGCAATTGAAATCAACAGCGCTGGACTTCGAAAACCCGTAAAGGAAATGTATCCTTCTGAAAAAATTCTTAAAATCCTCATTGAGAATAATGCATCGATTACATTCGGTTCAGATTCGCATCTTCCGGAAGAACCCGGAAGCAACTTTAACGAAGCGGTACAATTTTTAAAAAAATACGGCTGCAATAAAATCTCATATTTTAAAAAACGCCGGCGTTTTGAATTGTCTTTATAAAGGAAAAAACATGAAACATCTTGAATTTAAAGAAAAAGTCAATCATCTCATGTATGTTGACATGCCCGCACTATCTTGCGCGGTAACTATCGCCGCAAAAAACTGCAACACCGTGAATTACGAACTGAACATTCAAAAAATACGCAAGTTTGAAAAATTTCTCGTTCACTTTGAAACAGGAATCGCGCCTGAACAGATATTTTTTCTTAATCAGCAGCATGGAGACAGAATTTTCAAAGTCGATGCTACTGTTGAACAAAATAATTTATTCTGCGCCGATGCAGACGCGATGATTACGGACAGAAAAAACTTCTGCCTTGTAATCAGAACCGCAGACTGCGTTCCGGTCATGATTCTTGATCCAGTACATAACTGTATCGCAGCAGTTCATTCCGGCTGGAAAAGTACGGAGAAAGATATTTCCGGACAGACAGTAAAAAAAATGATTTCTGAATACGAAACAAATCCGTCTGATTTAATCGTGTTTCTTCTTCCGGGAATTGATGCAGATGATTACGAAGTCGATAAAGATGTTGCAGGAAAATTCCCGGGACATTTCATTGAAAAAAACGGAAAATGTTTTCTCAACCTTAAATCTCACATCCGCGAATCTCTGCTGAGCTGCGGAGTAAATGAAAATAACATTTACAATTCATATCAGGGAACATTTAATTTTAATGACAAATTTTTTTCTCACCGCAAAGGCGATGCCGGACGGAATTTAAATTTCATCTACCTGAAATAGAAAAACCTGGTTATGTAAAAAATCCGGGCACACCCTGGCTAAATGCTCCGAAACAGCGATGTTTGTTAAAGCGGATATACCGCCGACCGCGGTGTTTCCATACTTTGTATGAAACTGTTTTTCTTCGAAACAAGCTTCAGAATTCTTTCAATACGATTCCAGTCATGCTGATTATTTTCAAAAGTTATTGCGTCGAATTTGCACGCGTTCACGCATGAAAAACAATGAATGCACATTGGACTCGTACCGCTCATAAACGCGACTTTTTTCTGAGTTTCGATTCTCTGAACAGGACAAGCTTTGCTGCAGTTTCCGCATTTTGTGCATTTTTCCGTTAAGACTTTTAGCGCTGGATACCTTTTTGTATGAAGCATTTTTTCATTCATTAAAAAGCAGAGAACTTTTTCTTTAAATGTGTGAAAATTTAATTCTGAAGCGAAATCCTTCAATTCGGCGGTTTTTTCAATCGACTGAATTCTTTTTGCGAGTTCATTAATAACAGGCTGTGCTTCTTTCCCAGGTAGACCTTCATTGACTCTTGTTTTCAGTCTTTTTGTAACAATGTGAGAAGATTCAATTTTCATTGCCGCCAAAACTACTCTCCCGCTATTTTTCAAAAGCCTAAGAGATTGCTTCATCGCGATTCCAGATGAAATCCCGCCGTAGGTAAAAAACGGCACCGCGATGCTTCCCCATTTATCATCAGGTTTTGGAAGATTCTTAATTATAAGCCCGCCGTAATATTCCAAATGCTTTTCATAAACAGGAGAACCGAAACAGATTACATCATGCGCTTTGACTTTCCTTTCAAGAGTCTCTCTGATTTTATTTTCTTTAAAAATTTCCTTGCTGCGAGTAACATCCAACAGCTGTACTTTATTACCCGCACTTATTAATTTTTTTTCAAGCATTTGCGCTATTTTCAACGTATGACCGGATGGACTAAAAACAAGAATTAATATTCGCATAAGCGCCTCCTTTTATAAATAATAATTTAATAATTTTCACAAAAGTCAAGAAATAATAGCCTGCCGATAAACACAAAAGACTTGACCTTTTTCATTTTCCTGTTATAATTCAATCAGGAGAACTTTATGATATTTTTGCCATTTGCGGCAATCATTTGCGGAATGACTGCTCTTATATTTTTTTTATACGCCAGAGATAATCAAGGAAGTGTGCCGGCGGTTCTTCTCAAAGCACTTACTAGTTTTCTATTTATTTTGACAGCATCATTATCTTTTCTTGCCAATCAAAATTCAGTATCTTCGGTTTTTTATGTTTTCACAATAATGGGTTTAACATGCGGATTAATCGGAGACATTATTCTGGATTTAAAAATTCTATATCCTGTATCATCTTCCTTATATCAGCATGGGGGAATGATATCATTTCTCGCAGGTCATCTATTTTATCTTATTGCATTGATTTTCTATTCAGCATTTTCTTATGCGGCATTAATTTATGGATTAGTCATTGCGCTCGTCATAAATATCGTGAGTACTTTTTTTCTTCAAATTTAAATTTAAAGAGCATTCAGCCGCAACATACCTGTATTCATTTTTTTTAGCTTACATGATGACTCAATCATGCTTTACGGCATATATAAAAAATTTCAATACAGCAAGCATGCTTCTTGCTATTGGATCGATTTTATTTCTGATATCCGATCTGATTCTTGTAATGACATACTATAACAATAAAAATTCCAAACTGTATATTGCCAGTAACCATTTACTTTATTACATTGGACAATACTCCATTTCGCTGAGTATCTTATATATTTCAAGGTAAATAAATTCCAAGAAACAAATCAACCATGTATAGTGTGCAATAATATAAAGCAATGAATGTTTCTTGCAATACTGCCAAGCTTTATCAACACTTGTCTGACCGGCATTTAAAATTCTAAAAAACTCAAAGCACTATTTTTTCTGGATGCCTCTGAATTATTCGGATTTTTCTATTTTATCTTTCAAAAAGCAAATAAAGAATGGAATTTTCCATTAAAAGGCATTTTTAATGTATAGTTATACACCTATTTTATAAAATTTACTGCTAAAATCATATTTATACTCTTTTTTTATGAATAACTATACATCAAATTTTAAGAATCACTATGTAGTTATTCATCGATTTCTTCTAAAAAACACAGATAAATTCTTTTGC
>JBFZEW010000338.1:0-6435 GCA_041306665.1 Spirochaetota bacterium
CCGGAAGATGTTCTTTCCTTAAATCACAAATATGACGTCAAAATAATTGAAATAAACAGATCCGATAAAAAAATTCTTCTCGAAATCGCTTCCGATGAATCAAATCCGTGGAACAGTGAAGACAATATAAATGATTCAATTCATGAATGCGTAATTGAAAAAAAACTTCCCAATGGCCTGCTTGTACGTCTTGAAAACGGAATGGAAGGCTACATTCCAAAAGCTGAAACAGTTAACTTCGATTCAATCGCAGTCGGAAGTACAATTACCGCGGGAACGCTTGAATTCGACAGACAGAACAAAAAGCTTGTTCTCAGCCCTAAAGCGGCCGAAGACATTAAAGAGAAAAAAGAAGTTGATCAATTTATAAAATCGAACAGCAAGTCTTCTTCGACAGCGGCTCTGGGCGACATGTTTAAAGATATTTTAAAAAATATAAAAACAGACTGAGAAAATGATAAAACTTAAAAGCGGGAAAAAAATTGAATTTCAGAATAATCTTGACCAGTTTTTTCAAATACTGCTGACCGAGATCATCGAAGAAGCATATGCGAATATTACATACTTGAAAAATAAAATTGATCCGGTCAGCGAGTCTGAAATTAAAAAGCAGAACATGGATGATGACCAGCTTCTTCTGAAGGAGATAATGGATCAAAGCATATTTGTTACTCATCAGCTGTTCGATCTGTATTCAGTCAATAAAGATCTTGCGAAGTTTCTTGTAACCGGATTTCTTTTCAACAGCATTGTACTTTCAATTCCTAACTTGAGGAAAATTACGGATACAAACGGCAGCTCTGACGATACGAATTATGTTCATTGAGTAGTAATCAGTAAACGGTAAACAGTGATCTGTAATCAGTAATCAGTAATCGGTAAACAGTGATCTGTAAACAGTTTAATGTTAGGCTACAGTTAACCATAATCAGTTAACTGTAAACCCTCTGTAAAAAAACTAAACCATCTGAGTTTAATGAGCATAGCTGCTGGTTGAAGCAGTGTCAGGTCGAGTATAGATGTCGATATCAGTTAAGGGTCAGCAGCGAAATTCCCCTTAAATTTTTCTTTTAACTGAACACGTTTAGCAATCTTTGCTTAAAATCCAACGTAATAGCTCTCAAGCTGATCACTGATCACTGTATGCTTTCTACATAAAACCTACTTCAGCTGATTCTTTTCCATTTCTTCAATATCTTTCACGCAATTTGTTAAAAATTCCTGCCATTCAGGAGTAAATCCCTGACCGAATTTGGTATTCATCCAAACATCAACAAGTTCTGTCGCGTGCTTGCCCGGTGTAAGCCATTCGGCAAAAACAGCGCAGTTACAGTTATTGACGGCAATCGCTTTTTCAGCGGTAAAATGATTTGTAATATGAACAGGGTAAACACCTTTGAATTTCGCTGCTGTGATGACACTTCCAGCTCCTGTACCGCAGATAATAATTCCCCTTTTATAAGTGCCTTTTGAAATGCCTTCAGCTACCGCGGCAGCAGCTTTATGATATGGCACAAACTCTCCGTCTTCCTTCATTCCGAGATCATCAATTTTAAAACCTTTACTTTCGAGATGCGTAATTAAATCTTTTTTTAATGTTAATCCTGCTCTTGTACATCCTATAGCTATTGTTTCCATAATTTACCTCTTAACCTATTATTTAAAAAGCGGCCGAAGCCGCTCTGATTATTACATTGATTTTACAGCTTTCACTATATCGTCTGCGCCGATTCCGATTTCTTTTATCAGATAATCAAGTGGACCAACTTCACCGAATCTATCCTGCGCTCCGAGACGTTTAACTTTTGTGGGCTGTTTTTCGGAAAGAACTTCACATACCGCGCTTCCAAGACCGCCGAGAACACTCTGGTTTTCAACTGTAACAACCTTTCCTGTTTTCTTCGCGGAAGCAACAAGACTGTCCGAGTCGAACGGCTTCACGGAACCGTAATGAAGAACATCAGCGGTAATTCCTTCGGCTCTCAGCATTTCAGCGGCTTTCACCGCAAGATGAGTTGTAAACCCTGTCGCGACAATTGTTACATCTTTCCCGTCAGAAAGTTTTTTCGCTTTTTTGGGATCAAACTCAACGCCTTCATCAAAAACCTTAGGTACAGTTTCACGAACAAGCTGCATGTAAGTAGGATGATTCTCTTTCGCCATGAATTTCATGCAGGCAACAAGTTCATACACATCCGCCGGAGAATAAACATTCATGTTCGGCATAATCCGCATTATTCCAAGATCCTGAAAACACATGTGAGTTCCGCCGTTATATGTCGCTGTAACACCCGGTGAAGTACCCACAACTTTAATGTTATTATTCGCGTAAGCGCCTGAAATGGTAACCTGGTCATAAACTCTTCTCGACGCGAAACATGAGAAACTCGCGCAGAAAGGTATTTTACCTTCATTTGCAAGACCCGCGCCGATTCCAATCATGTTTGCTTCAGCAACTCCAACATCAATGAAATTTTCCGGATGCTTCTTAAGAACTGACGGGAAAGTACCAGTCGCTTTCCCAAGGTCTGCTTCGAGACACATTACGTTTTCATCAGCATCTATTAATGCATTGAGAGTATCTGCATAAACATCTCTCATTTGTTTTTCATGTAAACTCATTTTATACTCCTTGATTATTTTCGAATTTTATAGAGCATTCGCCTTTTCGGCCATGCTCGCGTTTTTTAATAAGGCAATTTTATGCCGTCAAGATTTCCAAGACCTTCAATAATTTTCTTATAGGTTTCAGTATCAGGAACTTTAACGTTATGACTTCCCGCCTGATTTTCAAAACACACATTACCTTTAGATTTCACTGTGTGCGCGATAATCATTGAAGGTTTCCCTTTAACTGCTTTAGCTTTATTAATTTTATCGAAAATATCATCCCAGTCATGGCCGTTCATTTCAAAAACTTCCCATCCGAACGATCTCCACTTATCGGCAAGCGGTTCAATTGAAAGAATCTCTTCAGTGGTACCGTCAAGCTGCAGCTTGTTATAATCGGTAATTGCAACAAGATTATCAACTTTATTGTGAGCAGCAAACATCGCAGCTTCCCAATTCTGTCCTTCCTGCGATTCACCGTCGCCAATGATGCAGAATACTGTGTTTGATTTTTTCTTCATTTTACATGCTGTCGCGATTCCGATCGCAGCGGAAAGTCCCTGGCCGAGCGAACCCGCAGTCATGTCAATACCTGGAGTTCTGATCTGGTCAACATGACTTGGGAGTTTAGTTCCCGGTTCATTTAATGTCGGAAGCCAGCTTTTAGGGAAATATCCCTTGAATGCGAGTGCCGCGTAAAGAACTGGACCCGCGTGTCCTTTCGAAAGAACAATTCTGTCTCTGTCTTCCCAGCGGGGCTGTTCAGGCTTAATGTTCATTATTCTGTAATAAAGAGTAACTACTATTTCAACCAGACTTAAAGCTCCGCCAATGTGGCCTGATCCTGCTTTGCAGATTGTGTCGGTAATAACGTATCGTATTTCCTTCGCAAGTTTGTCTAATTGTTCTTTGTTATCAATTGTTTGAGAACTCATTTAAAAACCTCCAATTTTATATTTATACCTTTTATATCGATATCGATTTATTGTCAAGCTTTTCATCAACTTTTTTTAAAATTATCGATATCAATACTTTATGGTAATATTTTCTCCTGTCAGACCAACATATGCGCCTTTCCCGGCCTGCGGTGAATCCGGATGCGCAATCATCCACTTGTTTCTCATCCAGAGTCTTTTACTCTCTTCGCACTGACTTTCTTCTTTTCTTTCAAAAGGAGCGTTTGTCATTTCAGGAAGAATTATCAGCGACTTGAATCCATTTTCATCTGCACTCACAGGCGCGAAATGCAGAGTTGTTGAAAACAATTCAACACAAGTTCCTTTCGAAACATAGAACAGTTCGGTTAGATCAGTGTTATATTTATTATCAACCACATCATCAAGCTCGCCTAAAATTAAAACTAAATCCGTTATCGCGGCTAAAACCTCGTTGCCCTTATGATACTCAAGCGCATTAAGACGGTTGTTATGCCCGTTGCACCATCCTATCTGAACAGGGAATGAACCGTAAATTTTTGACTCAATCACTTTTTTTTCCGGGAAAACTTCAAGCTCCGCAACTGAACGCTGATACTCAACTCCTTCTGTTGGCAGCTTTATAATCTCTTCAGCTTTCTTCATTACTGAAGAAAAATCATAGTCTTTCAGAACTCTTCCGTATTTTTTAAACTCATAGTCCGCTGGCGAGTATATTTTATACTCCGGATTTTTTTCAATTATGTTATTTAACATTTTTTTAATCCTTTAAATAATTCACTGAATTTACTCTCTTTTCTGTAAAATACCGCAGGCTGCCCCAAAGGCGCAGAAACATTATACCATCCGAAATAATATTCCTTATCGTCCCATATATTGATCCATTTATCACCGGGAAGAAAAATTTTTATTTTTTTCTGACCTTTTTTATATACAGGCGCAACCATGAGATCAGGACCATACATGTACTGATATTTTAAATTGTGGCATTCTTCGACATTTTCATAATGAATATATGGATGCCTCATCATTGGAATACCCTTATGCTGGTATTCATCGGCGATTGAAAGATGATATTCCTTCATTGCGGTGAATATTCCGGTCATTTTAGCAAAATGGCTCAAAGTCTCTTCATCAGAGTTAAACTGCCAGTTGCTCTCCGGTCTGTTTCCTTCGTGCGTACGCATAATCGGTGAAAAAGCAGCCTGTTCAGTCCACCGCATGAAAAGTTCTTTTGATCTTTTTATCCACGCTGCTGTCGTATAACCACCGATGTCCGAATGATGATTTGCCACACCGCAAAATCCCAAAGAAAGCGCGGCCGGAATCACGCTTGCCAGACCATCATCCATGCTCCAGTTGACAAGCTGGTCTCCCGCCCAGTGGGCCGTAGAATATTTTGAACTTCCCGTGTAGCCGGAGCGCATGAAGAAAACCGCTTCTCCAAGCTTGCCGCTTTCTTCCAGCGCTTCATAGTTTGCTTTTGCCCAGAGAACCGGAAACTGATTATGAACATATTCCGGCTTTTCTCCGGAGAAAAATTTACAGTTTTCAACAGGAACATATTCGGCGAAATCGCACATCCATCCGCTAAGGCCAATTCCGATCATCTCTTTTTTAATTATTTCCTTGATCCATTTAAAAGCATCCGGATTTGTAAGATCAATTGTTGCCGCAGGGAAAGTAGTCACATAACTTAAATAATCACCATTGTCAGATTTTTTAATGCAATAATTTTTTTCTTTTGCTTCATTATAAAAAAATTCAGCCGGAATAGCGCTTTTTTCATCATCATCTTCTCCTATCGCGAGAAATGGATTAATATAACCTAATATTTTTACATTTCTGCTGTTTGAACTTTTTATAAATTCAGGAAAATCAGCGTATAATTTTTTATGATATGTCCAGTTCCAGAGTAATTGTTTTCCGAATGAAGTGACTCTTCTTCCTTCCCAGTCCTGGATCCAAAGAGCTCCTACTTTAACTCCCGCGTTCTGCGCGTCAGCTAACTTTTTCGAGGCTGTTTCAGTTCCGCCCTGAACACCCAGCCACACCCCGTCATAGGTCCATTCTGGAAGTTTCAGCTGCCTTCCAAGATAACCGCTCATGGATGAAATTACGTTTTGCGCAGTCTCGCATTTATCAAATATTATTTTCCCCGGTATGTCCCAAATGTTCAATTCATGATACTTCTCGTTTTTAAAATTAAACGTTGAATTCGCAGATGTCTCGACATGACAGAAATAATTTTCCGACGATATGAACGTCGGCTGCGGAAAATACGTTGAAGACCATTTTCCTCCTGAACCGTGAAATACTTCCGCAAGCAAGGTAATGAGGTCTTTGCCTCGGCCGATTCCCTGTTCTTCAACGAAAAGAGGCACTTTACGGCCGCGCATGTTCAAAACTGAATACTGCTCTCCGCAGCCGTAAATTCTTTCTTCCGTGTTTGCATTAAGGCGGATTATAAATCTGTTCAAAGACGAGTCATAACCGGAAAATGAAACGTGAAGTCTGCGGTCAATTTCTTCAAATGTGACCGTCAGTTTATCTTCGAAATTGATGCACACTTTTTTCGGTGTGTTCCCGCAAAAACGGAATTTTTTCAAAGCAATTATTTCTTTTTTCGTTTCCTTAATCTTAAATGAAGCATGCTTCTCTTTAAACGTTCCAGTCCCGCTGCCTATAAAAAATACAGGTTTCTTATGCGAATGAGATAAAAGCATAAAATCCTTGTAGTAAACTTTAAAATAATCTTCGCGGGTTTCAATACGAATCATGTTTTTACCTATTTACAATTTTTAGGATATAGTTTTTCGTAACAGCATCCTGTAACAAGTTCAACGACATTTTTAGTTTCAGGATCCACATCAGCCTTGCTTCCGCCCAT
>JBFZEW010000339.1:0-11951 GCA_041306665.1 Spirochaetota bacterium
AATTTAATGAATACACTACTGAATTCGAAATTTTCCCAACGGGAATAAAAGTTATCGATCTTCTTACGCCTTATCCCAAAGGCGGTAAAATCGGCTTATTCGGCGGAGCAGGCGTGGGAAAAACAGTGTTCTTGACTGAATTAATGAATAATGTAGCGAAAGTTCTGCAAGGTAATTCAGTGTTCGCCGGAGTCGGAGAGAGAACGCGCGAAGGAAATGACCTGTGGAATGAGATGAAAGAAGCGGGAGTTCTGGAATCAACGGCATTGGTTTTTGGTCAAATGAATGAGCCTCCAGGCGCAAGATTAAGAGTAGGTCTTACGGGACTTACAATCGCAGAATATTTTCGAGACACAATGAAAAAAGATGTTCTTCTTTTTATCGATAACATTTTCCGTTACACTCAGGCAGGTTCGGAAGTATCTGCATTGTTAGGCCGAATGCCTTCAGCGGTGGGTTATCAGCCGACATTGGCTACGGAAATGGGTACGCTGCAGGACAGAATCGCCTCTACGGTAAACGGTTCAATCACGTCAATTCAGGCGGTTTATGTTCCAGCTGATGACTATACTGACCCGGCGCCGGCGACAGCATTTGTTCACTTTGACGCGACTACGAATCTCGACCGAAATATCGCGGCAATGGGTATTTACCCGGCGGTTGACCCGCTGTCTTCGTCTTCAACTGCGTTGTCGCCTCTTGTCGTTAGCGAAGACCATTACCGCGTCGCGAAGGGAGTAAAGGAAATACTTCAGCGTTACGCCGAGCTGAAAGATATTATCGCGATTCTTGGAATGGATGAACTTTCCGATGATGATAAAATCGCGGTAAACAGAGCAAGGAAAATTCAGCGTTTTCTTTCACAGCCTTTTTCAGTCGCGGAAAGATTCAGTAACATTCCCGGCAAGTATGTCAAACTCCAGGATACTATTCTGGGTTTTGAAGAAATTCTTCTAGGCAAGCATGATGATTTGCCGGAGCAGGCATTTATGTATAAGGGAAGTATTGAGGAAGTTCTTGAAGAAGCAGATCGAATGATGAAGACAGGTAGATAAAATGAATGTAATTTCGTTTGAACTTGTAACTCCTGAAGGAATTTTATATACCGGAAACATCAGGTATATAAATGCTCCCGGAACAGAAGGCGCTTTCGGGGTGTTTCCTAATCACGTACCTTTTTTTACGTTATTAAAAAATGGCATTGTCGATTTTATAACGGATGATCATAGTCAAAGGGAGTACTTTGCGATATCAAACGGAATTTTTGAATTCTATGAAAATAAAATGCTGATTTTAGCTGAAGATGCTGTTTCAGGAAAAAATATTGATCTGGCGGAAGAAAAGAAAAATGAAAAATATCTTCGTCAGGAAATGGAAAAATCCGGAACAACAACAGAATTACAGGAAAAATTGAAGAGCATTTCTTTTAGAATAAAATCCGCAGAATTATACGGAAAGCAAACCATGAGAGATTCAGTGTAGTTAATGTTGCTTAAAATAATGATAAAGGCTGTAATTAATTAGTTTGTAAATTAGTAAAATATTTACCCGCGCGGAATTCCTTAATGATATTGTTATACTCACCGGATTTTTTCAGCGATTGCAGACCTTTGTTAAATAAGAGTAAATATTTTGAACTATTTTTAGCGTTTTTAGGGAATATCACATGTAAACTACCGGTATGATAAATTTTCGAGTTATAGGTAATTTTTTCAATTTCTGTCTTTTTAAAATTTAAATGTAACGTTGAAATGCCAGCTTCAATAGTTATGGGGAAAATATCAATTCTTCCGGCAAGAAGCTTTTTGAAATTTTGAACATCAGTTTCGATGCGTTCGACTTTAATAATCCCTTGCTTTTCTGCGTTTTCGAAATCATCACCATAATTATATCCAATGGTTGCGCCAATATTATATTTTGTTAAATCATTGTAATTTTTCCAAGCAAATTGAGTTGTTTTTAAATGAAAAAAAGCGCCATCACTTTGGTATATTGATTCGCTGAAATAAAAATATTTCATCCGTTCGCTTGATTTAATGTAGCCGAGCGAGCCTTCATATAATCCATACTTTGTATCTTCATAGCCGCGAACCCATGGAACAAAAGTGTAAGTTACTTTTATGTTAACTTTGCTGAAAGAATCAGTCACGATTTTTGATAAAAGTCCGTTATATTTTAAAACTACAGAAGTAAATGGAGCCCACTCTCCGCTGGCAAATTGCAGTGTGATTTTTTGGCTGTCTTCGCCGTAAATAAAGCTGAATTGCATGGAAAGTAAAATGGAAAAAAAAGAAATAAATAATTTTTTAGCACAATTTCTCCTGCGAACAGCTTTTGACTTTATTTTAGTATGGTCATTATAATGTTCGGAATAGTTTAGTGTCATGTTTTTTAAGCTCAACCGCAATTTCCGTTTTACTTTCATAAACTTCCCCGGAATCGATACTTTTTATTTGTTTAATACTAAGTGCTGATAATAAACGCATGTCAATTTTAATGATTTTTTTATGCGGAGAAAAATTTGAAACAGAAAAGAAACCGCGATCATTAAAAAGAATTTCAGGATGTTTTTTAGATGCTATATCCAGACATGTCACATTTCCGCCTTTCATTTCTTCGAAAAGAAAGAGAGTATTTTTTAAATCATCAGCTTTTTTGGAGCTGTATAGCGTCATATCGTCGGAAAAGACCAGCATTCCTCCGCTAATCATAAGAATCGCTTGGAGACTGTTTCTTTCTTCTTTTGATAATTTTGTATTGGAATCCCGTATCATTAAACAGTCCGGATCATTTATCCAGAAGCGGTTGTTCATAAAACTTCGGACTGAATTGTTTCTCAGAGCTCCCCTTGTTTCAACCATGCTGTCAGACATGAAAATTTTATCTCGCAGACATGGTTTCCAATAGGGCGCGACATCGCAACTGATTCTCATAGCATCAACATGGCCTATCGCAGAGGAAATCGGCATGCCGCAACCTAAGATTACGGTATCTTCTCTGACCGCGTTCCGAATAAGTTCCATTGCTTCTTTCATTCTTTGCGATGCGGATAGTGATTTATCATAATGATTTCCCGGAAGAAAAGCGGCGTACATAAAATCAAGTTTTATATAATCAAAACCCCAATCATTTTTAATTACAGAAAAAACATCGATAAGGTAATTTTTAACTTCAGGATGAGTCACGTCAAGAGCATAATAGTATCCGTTCCATGCGGGATTAATTCCAGCAACGCAGGGTTTCCCGTTTTTTTCACGTAAAACCCAGCCAGGTTTATTGAAATGTTGAGATTTTTTGGAGATGATAAAAGGCGCGACCCATAGACCGGGAATGTAACCTTTTATTTTAATTTCGTTAGCAATGAAGTGCATTTTGTTTTCGAATTCAGGTTTAAGGCGAAGCCAGTCTCCGATAGTCGATTGATACCCGTCATCTATTTGGAAAAAATCGAAATTTAATTTATTATTCACGGCAGTCTCAAGATTTTTTAAAATAATCTCCGGAGTTATTTTGGTAAAATAATAGTACCATGAACACCAGCCTGTCCGGAGTTTAGTGTGATGTTTAAGATTCATTTTTTCTTTAACTGAGTTTCCATATTCAGAAAGTAACGCATTGATGTTTCCCGAGGTGATGATTATTTCATCCAGTTTATATTCAGTATTTTTTTTCTGCAGCTGCTGGAAATCCCAGATGATGTCAAGTTTAGCGGTATGTTTTTGAAAATGAAGATTATATTCTACGTGCTGATTGAAAGGTGGATGTTGCGCTGCAAGTATTCCATTGCCGTCAGATTTTGTTCCCAGAAAGAAGTATTGGTCAGAAGAATGATGTCCTTTTTTACCTGAAGGTCTGTTGTTGGTGTTTTCCTGGAGTCTGTTTACGAAGTCGGCGAATGATTTTTTCTGTTTTGTTTCGGATGATAGCATTCCTGAGTAACTCCAGGATTGAAATCCTTCTTTAACAAACGCGTATTCTTTTGTTTTTCGCGGTAATGGGATTGAACATTGTAATGTTATTGTTTTTAAAAATAGGTCAGGAATTTTCGGTATAGTTATCCCGCATATTGTGCCATTTATCAAACTTATTTCTAATTTTATGTCATTGAATTCTATTGTATTAGAAAATTCACTATCAAATCGATTATTTGATGTTAGTATGCTGATTTTTAAAGGTTTAATATTCATAGTATTTACCCATTATTTTATAATTTTATTATATACAGAAGTTTAATTTTCCTCAAGAAAAAATCATATATATCAGAGAATTATAATTCCTGTAAGTTAAATGGATTCATCGATTTAATTTAGTCAAAATGTTTCGTTACTTTATTTTATGGTTCTTTTTCACGCAACATCCAGCATGAATTGCAAAAAAGGGATTTTAAAATACATAATACGGGATAATTATCTATGATTTCATTTTTAGATTTTGATCTGCCAAAAAACTCCTCTATTAATTCGTCGAAAAAAAGCAAAATCCCGATTAAAACAAGATAACTAATGCTTAGCTTGTATTTAGAACGCATCAATTCAAACTGTTCTTTTTCTTCCTGGTTTAGCCGGTAGTGAAGATTGTCCCAGTTTTCAATCGGCTGATCCATTTGATAGTTTATTAAGCCTGGTTTTGAAGGTGTAGTAAAAAAACGTGCATCAACTTTTTTGAGCAATAGTTTTGCGATAGAGCTCATTGAAATTCCAGTCGATTTTGAGAAATCGAAAATTAGAAGTTTTGCTTCAATGTCAATTCGTATGCAGCTTTCCATAAATTTACCGTCCATGTTTTTTAGAAACGGAAATTTATAAAATTTCTATTCCTATACTATATACGAAAAAAAATGAAATTTTGTGAAAAATTTTTTGTAGTTTTCGTGAAATTTTTGGAAATTGCTTAATTAAGTAACGAAAAACTTCACTGTTAGTGTTTAAAGAAGGGAGTACATTTAAATGAAAAAAAATATCGTTGTTATTGGCGCAGGTCTTTCCGGTTTAAGTTCAGCTCTTTCATGTTTGACTCATGATGCTGAAAACATTAATCTTACTGTTCTTGAAAAATCAAATAAACCCGGTGGAATGGTTACGACTTTTCAACGGAATGGATATACGATTGATACTTGTCAAATGATGCCTGACATTTCAAAACAGCTTCAATATTTTAATATTAAATTAAATGTTGATAAAATATCTGACTGTATTGGTTCGTTATTCATAGCGGATGTTAAAAATAAGTCTGTCGAGAAATTTTACATTCCAGCCGGAATTAAAGCGTTTAATGAAATGATTATGAGCGTCTCAGGATCAGATGAATCTAAAATTCAAAAATTTCTGAAACATTCATATGAAATGTATGGTGAAGTAAGTAAACTTAAAATCAAAATGAGAATTCCAGATGTTATAAAACTTTTAATTACATGTCCGCATATTATCAAATACAGCAGCCGGTCTTTCATGCAATATGTTGAATCTTTCAAAATTGAAAACAAAACTTTTAATGAAATTATGAATTATTTTTGTTCAATGAGCGGACTTCCCGCTGAAAATACAGCAGCTCTTCTTCCTGTCGGTATCATGTATTCCTTGCTTGAAAATTCATATTTTATAAAACCTTCTTTCAGTGATCTCCCGTTGAAAATGGCTGATAAAATCATCCAACTTGATGGTAAAATTTTATATAAAAAAGAAGTCGTAAATATATGTATCCATAATAATCGAGTGAAAGGTGTGGTTCTGAAATCCGGTGAAATTATTCCAGCGGATTTCGTTCTTTCGTCAATAGACGCTAAAAACACATCTAAAATGATTGAAAACAGCAGTAAAGATGTTCGTGTTAAAAATTCCAAGTTTATTTTAAAATCAGCGTCAATGGAAATGACTGGCAGTAATTTTACTGTTTATTTGGGGCTTGATGATAAAATTGATTTATTATCGTACGGACTTAAAGGAGGGTTTCAAATTCTGACATCGGGTAAAGAGTCATTGTTGAATATATATAAAAGTTTTCGGAACAATGAATTTATGTTTGATGATGAAAACTTTCAGATTGGGATTAGTTATTCTTTTAATCGCGCTGAAGCGGGTCAGGTGCTGACTTTGTCGCTTCTTCCTGTTCGCTTTGATTACTGGCACAAACTGAAAAAAGAAAATCTTGCTCAATATAAAACTGAAAAAGAAGTTCTTGGTTGCAAAATAATTAAAAAAGTAGAAGAATATCTCATACCGGATTTATCCAAACACATTCGCATGATAAATACTGCAAGCCCGGCCACCTATGCCAGATATGCAAATTCATCATCAGGATCCATTTATGATATTGCTTCAACGCCGGATAATTTTGGTCCTAAAAGAATTTCAATGTACACTCCGGTCAAAGGCCTATTAATGCCGAAATTTGCACATGGTATTTACGGCACAGTATGCGGAGGCATGCAGGCTGCTGACGCTGTTTTTGATTATAAGATTCTGTATGGAAATGCGAGACTATGACAAAAAATGATTGCAAACCCGCTTACAATTATTAATCTGTGTTAGCTTTTCCGCGGAGAATTAAATGAACAGAAAAACTTTCCCATTATATGTGTTTATTTTATTGTCGTTTTTCTGCTTCGGTATTTCCGGAATGATGACCGGTGCCGCATTGCCGGAGATAATTAAAGACTTCGGGTGGAGCTATGCGCAATCCGGATTGATATTGACATCAACATCGCTCAGCTTTTTTATTACTGCAATTTTTGCAGGAAGATTACTTGCCGGACACAATCCGAAATATTTAATATCCGCTGCTCTGATGTTACTTGCTGCATCCCTTTTTTTCTTCGGTTCAACAGGTAATTTCTATGTTAATCTGATTTTAAAAATATTTTTCGGATTAAGTTTTGGAATTCTTGAAGTAAGCGGAAATTTTCTTGTAAGCAGAATGGAAAAGGAAGGTGATTCTCATTTAATGGGTTTTCTGCATGCTGCGTTTGCGGTTGGTGCAATTGCCGGTCCATTTCTATTGAGTATTTTTTTAAAATATGGAATTTCATGGGTTTATGTTTTTAAAATTGCAGCTTTTATTTTAATTCTTCTTCAGATATATTTCTTTTTCGTTAAATTATCATATAAGGATTCTGATGAAAATACTGATGAGATTCGGCCTGCATTTAATAAAATAAAATTTAATTTTTTTTCAGTAATGTCTTCTTTAATTTTATTTCTATACGTTGGTTATGAAGTCGGGCTTTCTGATTGGGGATCCGAATTTATAGTTCAGACACATAATCTCTCATCTTCAAAAGCAGCATCACTTATTTCAGTTTTTTGGACAGGACTTTTTCTGGGTCGAATAATTAATCCGTTTTTATTTAAAAAATTCAGCCTTCAGCTTCAACTTGTATTCTTCTCTTTTCTGGCTGCTTCCGGTACCGGGTTTATTCTGCTTAACACAAATAAATCTTTACTTGTTTTTGCGTTTTCTTTAGCCGGTTATGGTTGTGCTTCAATCTATCCTATGGTAATGACTATTATCGGTCAATTTACGGGAAAAAACAGAAGTACTATACTGGGAATGGCCTCAGCCTGCGGCGGATTAGGATCTCTTGTCATCCCGATAACTATGTCGCGAATTGCAAATTCAAGTGGAATTTTTGCAGGCTTTGCATTCTATTTTGTAATTGCAGTAATACAGTTCGTTGCTGTGATAATATATTTCTACTATTTATTAAATAGAAAAGCTCTCATTCGGGATTCTGTTTAATCATTTAATGGAAGTGCAATATTTTATAACAGATTTTTCATTATTCGTATCGATTATAAATTTTTTTTAACTGTATGATGAATTATAAGTAAACTTGATTTAATAGGAGCATGCGGATTATTTTGCTGCGGATGTCATTCAGAAAAATTATCCGGACATTGTCTTGAATGCAATATGCATCTGTGCGCTAAAGATAAAAATGTTCTTCATTGCGGACTTTGCAATGATTTTCCTTGCGAAATTATTCAGAAGTTTTATGATGAAGAAGTAAATGGAGTGAGGTAAAACACCGGACTTATGTTTTTGAAAATCTTGATTTGTTCAAAACTAAAAATCCTGATGCGTAAGTTGATTTTCAGCAAAAGAGGTGGACTTGTAATTGCGGAGCTTATTTTACATTCTATGAAAAATTTGCATAAACTGCAGTGAGAAAAATGATGGAAGATACAAGATCCCTTTCTGAAATCACTCTGATCCATAATGACAGTTTTTGATTATATTTGGGATCTTGTTTTTTTCATGAATTTTCTCTCCTGCTCAGTGGTATTCTGAAAAGGATACTCTATTTAATTGAAAATGTTTTAAGCGTAAAAAGTCACATATAAAATAGAAATTTCTATTGCGGTCTGTTCTGAAACAGAAATTGGGCTTGACTGATTTAGTAGTTATGTAATTAGCTTTGATGTGTTTTATAATTATTTTCAGGTTTTCAAAATAAAGGAGGACAAATGAAAAAGTATCTAAAAATTATTTCTGCAGCTCTTTTTATTACAGCAGCTGCAGCAGTATCTGGGAGTGCTGTTGATAAAGCAAAAGAGTATAAAATTGGAGATAGAGGGCCTGCAGGCGGCTGGATATTTTTTGATAGGGGCGCTGACATAAAACCGGATGACGAGGTACAATGGCGTTATCTTGAGGCCGCACCGGAAGATCAGAGCGATGAAGCAGCATGGAATGACGGAGATTCTGTCGCTACAGGGGCAAAGGGAACAGCAGTCGGAGCTGGTTCAATGAATAGCGCGAAGATTATTAAATTACTTGGAAAAAATGCAAAGGCGGCGAAAATATGTTCCGAGTACAAAGGCGGTAATACGTCCGGATGGTATCTTCCTTCAAAAAATGAATTGAATCTGATGTATGAAAATCTGAAGAAAAATGGTACAGGTGGTTTTGCTGATATGGAATACTGGAGTTCATCAGAAAGTGATGAGGCATACGCCTGGTATCAGGATTTTAAAGACGGGGCTGCTGACAGCAACACAAAGACAAATCGTCTGCGTGTGAGAGCTGTCAGGGCTTTTAAAGCGGAATAGACAGGATGTACTCTTTCCGGACAAAAACTGAATAATAAAAAATCATGTGTCTATAACTTCCGGCGGATGGAAAATTCCGCCGGAATGCTGATAAAAAAATTACTTATGCGTACTCTCAATACTTTCCAGTTCAAATTTCAACGCAACGATCGATATGAATATTTCATAAAGTGAAAACACTAGAGACAGCATCATTAAAATGAGACTGATCAGGAAAATAAATTCAGCTGTATCGGGAAATTTCAGAATAATCAAAAACATGCATATTACACAACAAAGAAAACTTAGTACGCCCAGTACCTGAGTATATTTTATAATATTAAGACGTATTTTGAAATTATTAATCTGACTTAGAATTTTATCATCAGGATTACTTTTATAAATCGGTATAAATTGACGGATTAAATTTGCAAGTGCTAAAAATCTATTAGTATATGCAAGCATGAGAAGTGATATTGCTGAAAAAAGCAAAGCTGGTGTTGATATGTTAAATTCCATGTAAGACTCCTTTTTGTTGTCAGTGATTAAAAGTTAAAAATTGAAAGTCAAAAGTTAAAGTTAAAAGATACATGCTGCAAGTTGTTGAAGAGAATTTCATATAATATAAAACCCTAAGTGTTTAAAAATTAAATAAAAGCACGGATATTAACAGCACAAAGTCTCGGCTTCAATCCTTAAGTAGTACATTAACATCATTTTTATCATTAGATATAGAAAAACAAAAATTTTTAAAAGACGGCCAATTCGTTGTTTTGCTTTCATTCCACGAAAGTCCCCATGGTTCACTTGGTCCGGAAAATCCTCTATCAAGTTTCTCATTCTCATTTATATCTTGAAAACATCTGATTCCATATTTTCCAGGTTTAATGTTATAAAATATGTATCGGATATATCCATTACTAACGTCT
Source organism: Spirochaetota bacterium (assembly GCA_041306665.1). Classification (GTDB taxonomy): domain Bacteria; phylum Spirochaetota; class UBA4802; order UBA4802; family JAFGJZ01; genus JAFGJZ01. Next base: position 9,956 of record JBFZEW010000339.1, read on the forward strand.
TTTAAATCCGGTGTGACAGCAAGTGAGTCAATACCTGTGAAAGGTTTTTTTGATGATTCCTCGTCAACTAAATATATGTAAATCGGTTTTTGATGTGTAAAATATACTTTGCCCGAAACAGAAAAGAATTTATTTTCCGCATAAATTACAGTGATTAAAGTTATTAGAAAGACAATTAATACCGTTTTTTTCATAGATCTCCAGTCTTGGTTTGTATTTTTTTAAAATACAATGATTCTCGTTTTTGCGGATTATAAAATTAAAACTTTAATAATCCACGAAACCCTCTGGAAGCATAGTATGATTCCGCTCCATTATGATAAACAAAGACATGGTCATAACGACGATCACAGAAAATTGCGCCTCCGAGTTTTCTTATTTTATTTGGTGTCTTTATCCAGCTAGATGTTTTCATGTCAAATTCTCCGAGTTTCTGCAACTCTCTGTATTGTTGTTCAGTCAAAAGTTCAATTCCCATTGCATTGGCCATATCAATAGCATTATTTAATGGTTTATTTTCTTTCCTTGATTCCAATGCTTCATGGTCATAACAAATATTTCTGCGATCCCGCGGGCTTTCTTTGGAACAATCGATGAAAATGTATTCTCCGGTCATATTGTCTTTGCCTATAACATCTGGTTCACCTCCAGTTAATTCCATTTCATTCAGCGACCATAGTTTTTCTGCATTAGTTTCTAATTTAATTTGTATCTTGCTCCATTCAATATTTTTATGACGATTAAGGTTGTTGTCAAACCGGTCTTTTAAGATTCTAATCAATTTATCATATTGCAGCGGTGACAGTCGCTTTTTTACATTTTTCAATCTTTTTCCTCTGAGAATTGGCATAAAAAAATCAGTCAATTGTCTAATAGCATATTCACCTGATTTTTTTTTATGTTAGCTCATTTTAAAATATTGGCATAATATGCGTTTTAATTAATTCTATTCTGTCCTTAGCTCGCGGCATAAACCTGGAAGCAATGGCAATTATCAGTTTCTTTTTAGGAGATACAAAAATTACATTACCGCCGTCGCCTATAGCCGCATAGCAGATATTGTCCTCGCCCTCGATAATCCACCATAGATAACCATATGGCAGCTTCCCCCATCTTGTGTGTTCTTTTGTACTGTCCTTGATCCATTTTGAAGATAAAATTTGTTTATCATTCCATTTGCCTTGATTTAAATATAATTGACCGATTTTTGCCATGTCATTTACAGACAAGGCAAGTCCCCATCCCGCGGTGTTGACGCCTTTGGGGTCTATAATCCATCCGCTAACGTTTTTATTTTTCAGGAAAGCGAAGTGTTCCTCTTTGTTGTTTATTGTTACATTGTGAGGCGGTACTATATCAAGCGGTTTAAATAAATTTTCCGCGGCAAAATCAAGTACTGAATGCTTTGTCGCGTTTGAAAGAATTCCGGATAATACTTGTATGCCAACAGTAGTGTACTTAAACACTCCAATTTTTCCTTTACCGCCTAACAGATCCAATACCGATTTTGTCCAATCATCACTTGAATATACTTGGGTATATGGCTCATATTTGTATTTATATGGAGCTGTCATTGTTAGTAAATCTTTTATAGTGATTTTCTGTATTGTCTTTTCGCCCTTTTTGATCTTGTAATCCGGAAAGTAATCTAAAATATTTTGATCTATACTTTTAATAAATCCTTTATCAGAAGCTATACCAATCAGCGCGGATAATATGCTTTTAGTAACCGAGGCTATATGAATGGTATCATTTTGATTGTACTCATTAAAGTAATTTTCAAAAACAATTTGATCTTTTTTTAATACGACAATTCCTGCAATGTTATTATACTGTTCTTGAATTAACTCTCTTAATTTTATTGTTTTTTCGTTGTTCATATGCTTATGATCTTCCTTGTTTTTTCTGATGGAGTAACCAGAGTTACCGTATCTGAAAAATTAACCATGTCTTTTTAAAAAGTCAAATATGAATTTTATTACCAGTGAAAAAAATA
>JBFZEW010000340.1:0-4938 GCA_041306665.1 Spirochaetota bacterium
AGTCATTTTTGAAGGAACACCAGAAGATATTATTAATTGTGAAAGAAGTCATACCGGTAAATATTTGAAAAAAATGTTATAGAAAAATATTTACCGGTATGACTTCTTTCACAATTAATAATATCTTCTGGTGTTCCTTCAAAAATGACTTCTCCTCCTTCATGTCCGCCTTCAGGACCAATATCTATGATCCAGTCTGGCTGCTTGATTATTTCCGGATTATGTTCAATAACCACAACAGTATTTCCGTTATTTACAAGTTTGTGAATTATTTTACTCAGCCTGTCAATGTCTGCCAAGTGAAGCCCTGTTGTCGGTTCATCCATTATGTAAAGACTCCCCTGTTTATGCAGTTCCGAGGCAAGTTTAATTCTTTGTGCTTCTCCTCCGGACAAGGAAGACAACGGCTGACCAATGCGACGAATAAAGAAACTTCAAGTGGGTATATATATCTGTTGCTGTTCCCACTGTGCTTCGTATATTCGAACCAATTTTTTTTAATCAATGATTATCGCCGTTGAAATATTTTTAATTTCATCTACGTCCGGCCGTGAAAGCTTCGGCAATCGCCGTCGCGCAAATGATGACAAAGTCTCAATCAGCTGTCTCTGAGCCTCAGTGTAAATTGTATCAAAAACAAGAGATGATTTTCCCGAACCGGAAACTCCTGTAAAAACAACTACTTTATGTTTCGGTATTTTCAAAGATATGTTTTTTAAATTATGCACTCTCGCATTATTTACAATTACATGTTCATGAGCAGTTGAATTATTATTCATTATACCTTTTCCCCTGATTATTATAAAATCATGTAACCATTAATCAGTTTTTATTGATTGTAAATTTTAGACATTCAGTAAGTTTTACGGATTTATTTCAAAATCCATAAAATTTCTATTATTTCTTTCATAATGCTTTCGCTTTTATCATGTACTTTAAAAACAAAAAAATAATAGACAATTAACGCATATAGTATATTTTATTGTAATGAATTGGAACTTTCTTAAAACACATATATTTGGTTTCAACATTTTCCCTCTGCAAAAGATTATTATAAGTTTCATTTTTCTGATTATCACTGGAACCGGCTTTTTAATGCTGCCTGTTTCAACGACTAATGGAATTCATTTCATTGATGCTCTTTTTACTTCTACCTCGGCTGTTTGCGTTACAGGATTAACTGTTCTTGATACTGCGAAAGATTTTACCTTTTTTGGAAAGATAATTATTTTTACGCTAATACAGTTCGGCGGTTTCGGCATAATGACCTTTTCTCTCGGTATAATTTCATTGCTTGGTAAAAATTTATCTTTAAAATGGAAAATAACTCTTGAAGGGCTTTACAGCGACACAGGGAAGATGCCAATTAAAAAAATTCTCATTCGCGTAATTAAATATACTTTATTCATTGAATCTTTTATTGCGTTTATTCTATTCAGTCAATTTATAAAAGAATATTCTATTCTAAAATCAATTGAGTATTCGGTATTTCTTTCGGTTTCCGCGTTCTGTAATGCGGGTTTTTCAGTTTTCAGTAACAGTCTGATTACTTACCAGACGAATTATATCCTCAACTTTGCGATAATATCAGCAATAATTTGCGGAGGACTTGGATTCATAACTTTATCTGAAATATCCAATTTTAAACTATTACTTTTTAATAGAAAAAAACCACAGTTGCGTTTTTTTTCTATTCATTCCAAACTTGTGATCATAGTAACGATAATTCTGATATTTACAGGAACTTTTTTAATTTTCATACTTGAAAGAAATTACGCTTTAAGCGGAAAAACTATTAGTAATTCATTACTCATTTCTCTTTTTCAGTCTGTGACATGCAGAACCGCGGGATTTAACACAATTGACATTGGATCACTAAGGGACAGTACTTTATCTATAATGATAGCATTAATGTTCATAGGCGGTTCACCCGGTTCAATCGCAGGAGGAATAAAAACAACTACAATCGCCGTGATTTTTCTTCTTCTTCATGCTAAATTTCAAGGAAAAAACAATGTATCAGTGTTCGGAAGAACTCTTCCTAACGATCTTATAGATAAAAGCATTATTCTTTTTGTGTTGGCCGTATTTTTTATTATGATAATTACATTTTTAATTTTAAGCATTGGAAGCTTCGATAAAGAAAATTCTTTTCTCAGTGTACTGTTTGAAACAGTTTCCGCTTTCGGTACAGTAGGTCTTTCAACAGGCGTTACTTCAAAACTTGAATACGCGCACAAACTTCTTTTAATATTAACAATGTTTATCGGTCGAGTCGGACTCTTGACTTTTATAATGAGTTTTTCACTTAAAAACGCGATTTCAATTCAGTATCCAAAAGAACAAATAATGATAGGATGATTTATGAAAAAAATAATTGTAGTCGGTCTTGGTAATTTCGGCGTAACTCTTGCAAAACAGCTCGAAAGCAACGGCTGCGAAGTTCTCGGAATCGATCTTTTAAAAGAAAACATCGAAAACTGTAAAGATTACATAAGCCATGCTGTTATCGGCAATGCGGCCGATAAAGAGCTAATGGATGCTCTAATGATTAATGACTTTGATTCGGCTGTAGTCGGGATCGGTCAAGATATGAATTCAAGTATTTTAATTTCACTTTATTTCATTGAAATTGGAATAAAAAATGTTATCACCCGCGCTTTAAGTCCTGACCATGCAAAAATTCTCGAAAAAATCGGTGTAAATGAAATCATTAATCCAGAAATAGAAATTGCGAAAAAACTTGCCAATAAACTTTCAATGAAAAATGCGCTTGATTATCTTCCGCTAAGCGAGGAACATGGAATAATTGAAGTGTCTGCTCCGCAAAGCTTTATTGGTCACACTTTAAAAGACCTTCAAATAGCGTCTCGATTCAACTGTCAGCTGATTGCCATTAAAAATATCAGCCATGGCAAAGAAACAATAAAAATTCCTCCGACTGCAGATGATGTTATTGCCGCAAATTCAATAATGATTATTATCGGCAAATTAAAGGATATTGAAAAAATTCAGAATTTAAAATAAGAGAACTTAAAAAACTATCGTTTTAATGTTCCCTTATCGGCACAAATAGCAATAACTTATAGGTGGTAAACATGAACAGATCAATAATTGATGCGCGTGGTGAACTTTGTCCTAAACCATTAATCATGACCCGCAAAGCATTACAGGACAACGCGGTCACAGGTACATTTGATCTTCTACTCGACAATGAAACCTCACGAGAAAATGTTGAAAGATTTCTTCTTGATAACGGAATTGATTTTTTTTCCGCGGAAAAAAATGATTATTTTGTTTTAACAATTAATAAAAGCAATGAAACTATACTTTCATCAGATGCTGAAGAATATTGTAATGTTCAAATAAATAATTCCCTTCCGGAAACCGGAAATATAGTATGCTTTAAAAGCGATAAAATGGGTTTTGGAAGTGAAGAACTTGGCTCCATTCTAATAAAGGGATGTATAAATACAATAAAAGAAATCACCCCTCTTCCGTCAAAACTAATTTTTTATAACAGCGGCGTTAAACTTACAGTGTCTGATTCACCCATAATCGCTTCACTTAAAGAATTAGAATCCTTCGGAGTGGAAATACTTATCTGCGGAACCTGCGCTGATTTTTTTGATATCAAAAAAAATATTTCTGTAGGAAAAATCAGCAACATGTATGATATTCTGAATACGCTTTCAAAATCATTGAAAGTTATATACCCATAACATGAACTTATACTTTGACAACAGCGCCACATCTTTTCCAAAACCAAAACAAACCGCTGAAGCAATATCTTTTTACTTAAACGATCTTGGCGGCCCTTACGGCAGAAGCCACTATAAACGCGCTGTTTCTGTTTCTGGTGAGATTGAAAAATGCAGAGATTTTCTCGCGGAAAAAATTGGAATTGCAGCCGCAGAAAACTTAGTGTTTACATTTAACGCGACTCAAGCCATTAATACGGTTTTGAAAGGAATTAACCTTTCGAAAAAAAGAGTGCTTATTTCACCGCTTGAACACAATGCAGTCATGCGTCCGCTTAAATATCTTTCAGAAAACCGCGGCACAGAAGTAATCGTTCTTCCTGCGGATACTGACGGGAGAATAATCACAGAAAAAATTAAAAATTACATTACTGACAATACTGCTCTTGCGATCATCAATCATTGCAGTAACGTTAATGGAACTATTCAGCCGATTGAGGAAATTAAAAACCAGCTTAATTCCATTCCGCTCCTTGTTGATGCTGCGCAATCGGCAGGCAGCATTGAAATTTCCGCTGAAAAATGGGACATCGATTTTCTTGCCGTGACAGGGCATAAAGCGCTATTAGGTCCAACCGGCACAGGCGCGTTATATATTAAAAATCCTGATTCAGTTTCATCCTTTTTTCATGGTGGTACGGGAAGTCAATCTTCTTCAATTGAAATGCCGGAATTCATGCCTGATAAATTTGAAGCAGGAACAATGAACATTGCCGGAATTTTTGGACTTGGCGCAGCTCTTCAACATTATCCTGAATCAAAGCATTCCTCAGTAGATTACCAGAATTTATTAAATAATCTCTCATCTATAAACGATGTACTTTTATATCGCGCAAATGATTTTGAAAACCAGGGAAATACTTTTTCCATTATCTGTAAACATATGAATTCTTCAGAATTAGGATCTAAATTGTTTGACCAATTCGGCATTGAAACCCGAATTGGTCTTCATTGCGCACCCGAAACTCATAAATTTTTAGGCACTTTTCCGGACGGCACTGTCCGAATTTCAGTTTCTCCATATCACAAAAATGAAGACTTTAAATATCTCGCAAACTCGATTTCCAAAATTTGTCGTTATTAAATATAAGTTCTCTTGACAAATGATTACATATTGCAATATTTTTAACTTTTAACTTTTAACTTTTAACTTTTAACTTTTAACTTTTAACTTTTA
>JBFZEW010000341.1:0-2929 GCA_041306665.1 Spirochaetota bacterium
TGTCAGGATTAAACGGTGAATTTAAACTGATTGAAATGCTTTCCATGGAAGGAGCGAGTAGTTTTTTATAATATTCAGAAGGAGATAATGTTGCTGAAAAAAAAACTGCTGATTTCTGATTTTTTAAAATTTCCTGAATTTCATCTGAAGGGTCAATGCAGTTTAAAGATATGACAACATCAATAGATGATATTTTAATTATAGTGCGGAATGAAGCTGAATAATGATCTGCAATTGTAGTAAATTCAATTAATTCCCAATAGAAGTTAACAATATGCGCGGGAAGTTTTCCATGTTGTTCGATGAAAAGATCAAATTCACGAAGACATTTCCGTGCTGATTTAATGAGTGAATCAGGCGGAGAAATTTCACATATATTTAAAGAGTCACTATACTGTTTTTTAAGAATGATGAATTCGGAATTTAGCATTGATAAAACATTTTTCAGCGGAGCGGAGGTTTCTTTTTTTAATTCCATGACGCGGGATTTTTTAATTTCCGATGAAAACATCGCTCTGGCACGGTCAATCATGTTGTGAGCCTCATCTATTAAAAATGTATGATTAGTTTTTCCGAAGCTGAAAAATCTTTTTAGTTTTGATGAAAGATCAAATGCGTAATTATAATCGCAAATTATTAAATCGCAGAACAGAGATAAATCTAACGATAATTCGAATGGACAGATTTGGAATTTTTTGGCGATAAATTCTATTCTGTCTCTTGAGAAAGCATTTTCAGTAAAGATAGAATTTAATGCTTCGGGAAGTTTGACGTAATAGTCCAGTGAATACGGGCATTTTTCAGAATCGCAGTCAGGTTTCTCGGAGTCATTTTCATTAGTAAAACAAATTTTCGCTTTAGCGGTTAGTGATATCCACCTTATGTTCAAAGAGTTAGAGTTGAATAATGCGGCAGTTTTCTCGGCAGTTTCAGCCCCGGCATTTTTCGCGGTTAGATAAAAGATTTTTTCCGTGAGGTTTTCCGATACCGCTTTTAATGCGGGAAATAGTACGGCCGCGGTTTTCCCCGTTCCAGTCGGCGCTTCGGCAAATAAAACAGCTTCATCGCGGATGGAGCAATATACTGCTTTGGATAAATCACGTTGACCTTTACGGAAATTGCAGAATGGGAATTGCATTTTCTCAAGATTGGTTCGCAGTTCAATTCTATGCTTTTCATTTTTATCATTCCATTGAAGGTACGCATTTATCCATTGCATGCACTCACTTTCGAGTTTTTCGCGAGTTGTTTCTTCAGAGAAAATTTTTTCATCGCCTGAGGAACGATTATAATAAATTAAGTCAAGAAACAATGAATCTATGTTTTTTTCAAGACTGTAAAAGAAACCGTAAAGTTTTAATTGCGCGAGATGGGTTTTTTTAATTTCTTCAGTACCAACGCGCATTGTTTTAATTTCTTCAATATGTACTCCATTGACGTCAGAATAAATGCCATCGACTTTACCTGAGATTTCCAGAATAATGTAATCACCATCAAATACACGGCATAGGCTGACTTCATTTTGATATCCGGCTATTGGGCGAGTCTGATATTTTAAATGAATTTCAATTCCAAGTTGTGCTGAAATTCCAGAAGGTGAAATACTGCCGAGGCTTCCTTCGGCAAAAACAATTTCCGCTAGATTGCGTATGTTGATTTTTAGTAGTTTTTTTGCGCGCTCAGTCATACTATTTATATGTTTAGTATTGAAGACTTTTGTCAAATAAAATATTGATTTATTTTTTAGAATAAGAAGTAATTTTACATTAAGGCATGAGAAATGCGGCAGCTTTTGCAGCAGGTTCATTTTTAAAGTTATGTTGCTTCTTTTGCTTTTCTTTTTTTATTCTTTCAATTGTATCATGAGACGTTTTTGAAAATATTTAACAAAATTGTTTAAAATTGTTTTATATTGTTCGTAATTAATGAGGCTCAATTCAATTTTTTGATTATTTGTAAATAAAGTCTCAGAATATTTCTGAATTAATAGCCTCCAGAAAAGCAAAAACCCTATAAAAGCCAGCTTAGAAATGGAAATTTTGTATTTTTGTCGTGCTGAAGAATATATCTCTATTTCTTCTTCGTCGAGAGTGTAATAGACCGTTTCCCATTTTTCAGGACAATGATCTTGATATTCTGTTAAAATTCCTTTTACACGGCCGCATTTTATTTCTGCAATTGTAAGTTCGATAATATCTTTAAGAATAGCGGATCGTGATTTGTGGAATCTTATTTGCAACATACAGATTTCTTTATGAAATACTGCATCAACATTTGCGGATGTACTGCGTTTTATTTTTCTTTTCATTTTGGTTCTCCTTATATATATAACGAAAATTTTAAAAAAAATGTTAAAAAATATTATATATTAAATAAAAAAATTAGATCTGCAAAAATACAGGAATATTTTTTGGAGTTTTATGTTATATTGTTGAAGGTATTGACATGGAACTTGTTCTTTTTATGATTATGAAAAATGATTTAATGCTTGTTGATTATATAACATAGGCATATAAAAAATGTATTTATTAAGGATTTAATTAATCAGCAGCAGCAATTCAGCATGCACAATAGGCTATCTTTTCAGGAATTAAAATTCCATTAAGAAATGCTTTAATAATATTAGTTATTGTGCTTATTATCAAATAATGATGAATTTTCCTCATTCAAAAAAATTGACTGAACTATTGATTAAATGAAGCAAATTGAAGTTTTCATTTTAAATAACTTGATTTTTTACTAACTAAAAATATTTTTGGTTAGAATAAGAATATTATAGGACTTTAAAATGATTAAAATATCAGGTTTAAATAAATCATTCGGAGCACAGGTTCTTTTTGATGATTTAAGTTTAAGTATAAATAAAGGTGAAAAAGTCGGTCTTGTCGGCAGAAATGGGCATGGTAAGTCTACATTATTTCAGATGGTT
>JBFZEW010000342.1:0-7554 GCA_041306665.1 Spirochaetota bacterium
GATGATACTGTTCTTTATTGGTCAGCAGATTTTTTCGCTTTTTGGAATAACGATAGATTCATTTAAAGTCGGAACAGGCGCGCTGCTTTTCCTTTCCGCAGTGTCGTTGATAAAAGGCGACAAAGAGATAGGTCCTTCCGAAAACAATGACATTTCAGTAGTTCCTCTCGCGATTCCGATTGCGGTCGGACCGGCGACAACTGGAACAATTCTTGTAATGGGAGTTGAACTCAGCAGTTTTGACGAAAAAATAGCCGGAGTTTTTTCTCTTCTTTTAGTTGTAATTAGCGTGTGGTTATTGCTTCAAATGAGCGGATTCATTGAAAAAGCTGTAAATAAACGCGGATTGAACATTTTAAGTAAAATAACGGGACTCATTATCGCAGCGATTTCAGCTCAAATGATAATGAGCGGAGTAAAAGGATTTTTCAGTCTTTAACCTGCATTTCAAATTTAGAAACTTTACTTTTGTTCTTGACGTAAATTATTTGTCAGCAAAAACTATTTAATTATTTTAAACAAGGAAAATAAAATGCCCGGACAGCCATTAAATCTAATCTTACCTGAAAATTATCATTCTCCGCTGAGTCTTAAAGAGACTGAAACCGGAATTAAAATGATTAAAGACTATTTCGAAAAAGAACTGGCAAGAGTTCTTAACTTAGCCAGGGTTTCAGCTCCGCTTTTTGTCAAAACAGATACAGGTGTAAATGATAATTTAAACGGCATTGAAAAACCTGTTTCTTTTAAATCCGCTTTCGTGAAAAATCATGAAATGGAAATTGTGCACTCGCTCGCGAAGTGGAAGCGCATTGCCTTGGCGCGATACAAGTTTGAAGAAGGCGAGGGTCTCTATACGGACATGAACGCAATCAGGAAGGATGAGGAACTTGATAATCTCCATTCAATGTATGTTGATCAGTGGGACTGGGAACTTATTCTTCATTCAGGGCAGCGTGAAATTTCAACTCTAAAAAATATCGTTAATAAGATATATAACACAATGAAAAGTTGTGAACTTTACATTGTGAAAAAATTTCCTTCATTGGAAGCGATTCTACCCGACACGATTTCATTCATTTCAACCTATGAGCTTGAAAAAATTTATCCGGGACTTACTCCTAAAGAACGTGAAGATGCAATTTGCCGCGAGCGTGGAGCCGTGTTCATAATGCAGATCGGAGATCTTCTGGAATCAGGTGAAAAGCATGACGGCCGCGCTCCAGATTATGATGACTGGACGCTGAACGGTGATATTGTTCTCTGGTATCCCGTGCTTGACCGCTCATTTGAAATATCATCGATGGGAATACGCGTTGATGGAGATGCGCTGCTTCGACAGCTGAAAATGTCGAACTGTGAAGACCGTTTAAATCTTGAATATCACCGGGCTCTAATGAGTCAGAAACTTCCTCAGACAATCGGCGGAGGAATCGGCCAATCGCGTCTGTGCATGTATTTTCTTAAGAAAGCTCATATTGGAGAAGTGCAGTCGTCAATATGGCCGGATGATATGATTAGAGTCTGCGAAGAAAAAAATATTATTTTGTTGTAACATGTTTGCTTTCAGCTGTTCTCTGTGAAAAGCTCATGATTAAAAAATATTTTACGGATTAAATCAATTTATTGGAGACACATATGAAAAAACTTTCAGTCCTAATTTTAACTTCAAGTATTTTGCTGTTTACTTCATGCCTTGATTTAATTCAGTACAATGAAATTATTAAAGATACTTTGCATTCAACAATAAGAATTTCTATGCCTGCCGATGCTGCTTCTGAAAATGCTGAAGCTGGAATTGATAAAAATAAATACATACAGAATCCTGATTTCAAAAAATACGGCATTGAAGTTGATTTTAAAGAAGTAAAAACAGAAAAAGAATATCAAATGATCATTAAAATAAAGGCTCCTGAAAAGGTTCTTACTCAGTATCAATCGGATCTTGAAATGCCGCTTGTACCGTTTATCGACAAGGCCGGACAGTATATCTATGTTTTTAATAATGAAAATAGTGCGGCCGAAATCAGCAGCGATGACTGGTCGGGAGTCATGGCGCAGGCTATGATGGCTCCCTATAAATACCGGATTTTGTTCGGCGGAGCAAAGAAGCCTGTCAAATGCACTTTAATTTCAGAAAATTCCGCCGAAAAGTTAAACATCCCGGTAACAGAACTTGGTTCTAATAAATATACTGATTTTCCGCTGCTTCAATTATTCAGCGGAATTAACATTGTTATTTATTCATTCGACAATAATGTTAACGTCAAAGAAGCGACTTTTTTACTTGAAAAACTTAAGAAAGAGCGTGAAGCTGAAATTGAGAGAATGAAAGCTGATGAAGAAAAAAATAGAACAGATGATTCCGAAGAAGATGATTCTGCGCAAGACGACTCTGATGAAGATGATTCTGCGCAAGACGATTCCGAAGAAGATGATATTTGAGCTGACTATGGTCAATGTTCAGTAACAACGCCTTATCGAAGTTCTTTGTCTGGCATAGATTAAATTTTTATTGACATTGTAATCTTCAGTCAAGAACCGTCTTTGCTTGGAATTGATTTTTTTCAAAAAGCGGTTGAACATCAAAAAAGTTTATCGCACACGACGTTAATATAACAAAATTTTTTCAGACAAATGCAGTTCTCATGAACGTTGAATGGGCGAAATTTTTTTTAAAAAATAATTTTCTAATCGGAATCAGCATGGACGGTCCTGAAGAAATTCATGATATTTACCGGAAATTTCCAGACGGCGCGGAATCTTTTCGTAAAACGCGTTCCGGTTATCGGATAATATCATTCCTATTTTATCATTCTGAAAGCCTGCGCTTCGACATTAAGATCTTTTCCGTCTTTTCTTAATTCTTCAACAGATTTAACTTTTTTTCTTGCAGCCCCTGCATATTCTCTGGTGTTTATTTTTTTCGTAAAAGTTTTTTTAAGCTTATCAACGGTTTCTTGGTATTGAGGAATCCATTCAGCTTCGGCAATCAGCATTTCTTCCGTCATCTGTTTTATTTCATCTGTATTGCATACGGCACCGCAGAGAGGATCCATCAGCATCGCCTGTTTAAGAAGGTATTCGTTTCCAATTACGGCAGCTTCGACAGAAAGTCTCTGCACGGAAATACTTTGCGAGCATATAGCCGCGCATCCTGCCGGAATATCGCCAATAAGCGGAGTGTTTATTCCGGTCGCATCGACATATCCGGGAACCTCAACGACTGCGTCATGCGGCAGATTTGAAATTATTCCTTCATTGATTACGTTAAAATGACCTCTGTAGCATCGTCCGGTTTCAAGTGATTCGATTATGAATGAACCGTGCTCGTTAGATCTGTTTTCATAAATATATTTTTCAGGTTCTTCCGCGAGCCATTTCGGAAAATCCTCTTCAAACCAGTTTCGTTTTTCTGTGCAGACACGGAGGTAGCCGCCTGTTTCACCGTGAATCCACTCTGTCATTGAAATCCAGTCCGGAAGTTCTTCGGGGCGTTTTCTGTACCACGGAAGGTATTCGCTTAAATGTCCGTTTGATTCAGTACTGTAATACCCGAAGTTTTTCAAAACATCAATGCGGACTTTTTCCTGTTTGCTTAATACGTCGTGTCTTTGCATTGCTTCAAGAAGGTCTCCCGTAAGATCTTTTCCTTTGTGCATAAGTTTAACGTACCATGTCTGATGATTGATTCCGGCGCAGACATAGTCAATTTCTTTTTCAGGAATGTTAAACGCTTCTGCAATTTGATTAATTCCGTTCTGGACTCCATGACAAAGTCCGATTGTTTTAACTTGGCCGAATTTATTCGCCGCCCATGTCATCATTACCATTGGATTGGAATAGTTGAGAAGAATCGCGTTTTTCATTGAATATTTATTAATATCTTCGCATAATCCAAGAATCATGTTAATGCCCCGCTGACCGTACATTATTCCTCCAGCGCATAACGTGTCTCCTACGCATTGGTCAATTCCATAGCGCAGAGGTATTTCAATGTCCAGTTTGAAAGCGTCTATTCCTCCGACCCGGACAGTATTAATGATATATTTTGCGTCAGTAACGGCTTCAATTCTGTTTGTTGTTTTTGAAATAGAAACCGAGTGTAAATCATTTGCGAAAATATCTCTTTTTATGATTTCATAAACCATATTCAGATTTTCTTCTGAAATATCCATGAGACACAATTCAAGATTATTGAATTCAGGGACACTTAGCAGGTCTTTTATTAACTTTCTCGTGAAACCGACACTTCCAGCGCCAATAAACGCGATTTTAAATTTCATTAAAAACCTCTTTGACAAATAGTATTTTCATTTATAAATATCTGAAAACACTAGTATTTATGTATGGAAAATAATCAAGCAATTTATGCAAATATTTTGCTTGATTCGCGCAAATTATTTTCTTGATAAATTCATACTAGCAATTATTAGTAATTAAAGTTAAATTATCAATGGGGTTGCCGTAACATATGACAAATTCGGTAAACATTTAAGAGATAATTGGATGCTGTACGCGATGATTGCAATGATATTTTCAGACGGACTCGTACCTTCATATATATTGATAGTGCGGTAACTGCATTTGAAAAACTCATATCTCGCGCTGATTCTTCCGCTTTTACTGAGTGTGTTTAATTTTTTCATTCAAATATCATTCATCTCAGGAGTTCCGGACAGTGTTCTCGAATCCGAGAAAATGGTTCCTTTGCAATATTTGCTGTATGACATTCTGAATGCAGCGTCAGGCTTGTCTTGATGTTGCATCAGAATACCAGATTCCTCGGACTGCTGGTGATCCAGCCGCAAAACTTGCTGAATTCAAAGCAGCGCTTGCAAAAGCAGGTCGTGAGAAATACAGAGAAGACTTCATGAAAGATTGGAGCAAATATATCTCTGAAATGAAAACAAAGTAAGAAAGACTAAGATTTAAAAACCGCGGATAAATCCGCAGTTTTTTTTGTTTAAAAAATAAAAATATTTACTCAATTCAATAATTATGCTATATGGCTATTAAAGGGTGATTAAATTGATCGATATTTTTATTAAAAAAAATTTTTATGAATCGTGGGATAACTTTTTCAAGTTATTTCTGCTAAATTTGCCGGTTACTCTGGTTTTTCTTCCTGCGTTTTATTTCGCGTTTATATTTTTACCTATTCTACCGATCGCTCTTTTAATAACCGTAATTTCCGTTTACGGATTTAACGTTTACTTTGGCGTAATGTCGGCATCAGTATTTGTTTTAATGAATAATCAGCAGCTGACTTTTAAAAAGTATTTTTCTTTTTTTAAAACATCTTTGAAACCTTCAGTAAAGCTGACTCTGATTGATCTGATAATAATCATAATCTTTTTCTTTGTAATTCCATTTTACTTGAAAACCGGCGGATTTATAGGTTTAATTTCATCTTCAGTCATTTTCTGGACAGTGGTGCTATGGATATTCGCCAGTCAGTATATCTGGTCTCTTAGACTTCTGTTTCCGGATGTGAAGGGAAGCATATTTAAAAAAAGTATCGCACTTTTCTTTGACAATAAACTTTTTTCACTGTTATTAATTTCAGTTTCGGCCGCGTACATCGCTGTTTCAATTTTCACCGCTTTTCTTCTTCCTGGATTGTCATTTATTTGTTTTTTCAGGCAAACCGGAATTAAAATGCGTTTGAAAAAATATGATTTTCTCGAAACTCTTTCGGCTTCGCAAAAAATTGGATTAACTGAAATTCCATGGAACGAAATTCTTGTGACTGAAAGACAGGACGTAGACGGAAGAACTTTACGCGGAATTATTTTCCCTTGGAAAGAATGAATGTGAACCTATGTTTTTAAATAAATTAAATAAATCGAGCATGTTCGAAAATGTAACACTTCAGTATAAACGGTCATTGCTTTGTTCAATCGGCGACGCGTTTACTTTTTCAATGATGATGGCTTTCGGCGAATCATTTATCGTTCCGCTCGCGCTCTATCTTGGTTTTTCAGGCGGAGAAATCGGCATAATCACGGGACTTCCGATTCTCTGCGGCGCGATACTTCAGACTTTTTCGGGATGGTTTCTCGCGCTTTTTAAAACCAGAAAACGCATGATGCTGTTCATGGTTTTCGTTCAGGCTTCCTCTCTTTTATTGTATATAGCGATTCTCTATTTTAAATTTAAATCCGTCGTTGTATTTACGCTTGTGTCAATTATTTACTGGGGGATTAATCTTGCGCTGAATCCGATTTGGGCAAGCTGGCTTAATGATTTAACGGTCAATGTTCCGAAAGGACGTTATTTCGCCAGACGCGTTCAGATAAGTAATTTCGCTCTGTTTATTACAATGATACCGGCAGGTTTTTTTCTCAAATTCATGACAAACATTGGACATACTGTTGCCGGATTTGCAGTGCTTTTCGCGCTTGCGGCATTGTCAAGATATGCGTCCTGGGTGTTCATTTTAATGAAACATGAGCCGAAAATGCAGCAGGGAACAGGAATAAATCCCGTTCAATTTATAAAAGGAACATCCGACGTTTTCATGACTTCGAAGGCAAATGTGCTTTTCTTTTTGATTTTTTTCAATTTCGGGGTGTTCATTGCCGCGCCTTTTTTCACTCCGTTCATGCTTGATAAACTTAATTTCGGCTATGAGCAGTTTATCATAATTCAGAGTCTTGGCATAATCGGAAAGGTCATTTTTCTTCCCGCGTGGGGTTTCATAATGGAACATTACGGCACAAGAAAACCGCTGATAATGTGTTCTGTTCTGGCAACATTACTGCCGCTGCTGTGGATTTTTTCAGGCAATTTCTGGTATTTATGTTTCATAAATATTTTTACGGGGATAATCTGGGGCGGGTTTGAATTATCATCGCTGAGCATGTTAATGAATAATTACGACAGCAAACAGACTGTTCTCGCGTGGTCATGGTTTAACACTTTAAACGGCTTCGGTCAGGTTACTTCAAGCAGCATAAGCGGAAGACTTCAGACGATAGGAGTCATGAATTATCACGAAATGTTTTTTGCGTCGGCGGTTGTCCGAATATTAGCGGTAATTTTACTGGCGAAGAAAATTAAGGAATATAAAACTTTTCCGTCCATCAGATATCATCATTTGTTCATGAGAGTATTTTCAGTCCGCTCCAGCATTGCACCCGCGGTTTTCCCGGAAAAATCTTCAGACAAATAAAATCAGTATTTATCTGTCCGAAGAATAATTTTTTTATTTTGAGTCGATTCTTGGAATTACGACAATGTCAACCCGCCGGTTAAGAGCTTTGTTCTCTTTTGTGTCATTTGCAACGATCGGCTGAAACTCACCGTAACCTGCAGCTGAAAAACGTCTTTGATCAAGACTCGTGTTTCTTAGAACATAGCGCAGAACTGAAAGAGCGCGGCTTGTCGAAAGCTGCCAGTTATCAGGAAACTTTGCGGATTTAATCGGAACATTATCAGTGTGACCTTCAATGATGATCTGATATTCAGGATACTGCTGAAGAATGCTTCCTATTTTATCAAGCGCCTGCATTACTTCTTTTTTCAAAGTGTCTGAACCCGAATCAAATG
>JBFZEW010000343.1:0-5330 GCA_041306665.1 Spirochaetota bacterium
AATTTGACATTAAATTTGAAATGCAAATATTATCAGCGCACAGATGCACAGAAGAAGCATTAGACTATGTAGTTAAAGCTGAAGAAGCAGGCACTGAAGTAGTTATCGCCGCAGCAGGAAAATCTGCTCACTTACCAGGTGTATTAGCATCTCACACAAATCTGCCGGTTATTGGAATCCCGATGAAAACTACCGACTTAGGCGGAGTTGACTCGTTATATTCAATTGTGCAAATGCCAACAGGAATACCTGTAGCAACAGTTGCAATTGGAGAAACGGGGGCAAAAAATGCAGCTATCCTTGCTCTGAAAATCTTAGGTATTAAGCATGAAAAATATAGAGAAACAATAAAAAACTTTAGAGAAGAGATGAGAGCCGAGACACTCAATCATAATGATAAACTGCAACGGCTGGGATATAAAAAATTTTTAGAAGAAGTTAAATAATATAAGGGAACTTCTAAAAACTAAATTTCCGATGTTCCCTTATCGGTATAAATGCTGATAAAACCAGAATTTACGATTTTATAAAAATGTAAATGCTAATTATGGGAAATGCCCATAAAACAAATGAAGGGACCCGTAATTTTTTGTAAAAAACTCAGTTATAATTTATATAGACTTATCCCGTCTTTATAGAAATTTCAAATTAAGAGAGGAAAAAAAATGGAGCTAAATTTATTTCTAGAGAAAATTATTTTATATGATGAAATCGTTGATGTGTTAAAAAGTTCTCCCAAAGTTATAATTGCGTCAACGGTTGATGATCTTGAAAAACTTTCATGTCCGGAAGACGCAAAAGTACATACAGTATCTTATACTCTACCCAGTGGGAAAGTTGTAGACGAAGCTTATGTAATGAGACTAAAAAACGGAATAAGTGCAAACTATCGAGAAGCATATATGCGCCGCCGTGACCCTGATTGCATGGTCGTAGCAGATGATAGGCCTTCTGACAAGATTCGTTTTAAACATAAGTACAGCTACGACTTTTCTAAATTAAAAAATGAAACTTTCCAATGGTTAAAAGGAGAAGAGCTTGCTGTTTTTGCATTTCCTTTAGGCCATGAAAACTTTAAATCCGATGCACTTGCAATATGTCCTGCCAATGCCGGATTTTTTGCCATGGGGCTTGGTCTTCTGCAGGGAATAGTCGATTTTAATGAAATCGATCGTAAATTTAAGCCTGAAACGATTATTTATGTCGCACCCCCATTTCGTCATACCCACTTCGAAGGGAAACAGGTTGTTGTTCACGAACGAGGAGAACTCCATGAAATATTTTCTTATAACCTCTATCCAGGCCCAAGTGCGAAAAAAGGCGTCTATGGCGCACTTATCGAAAAGGGAGAACAGGAAGGATGGGTAACGGCTCATTGTTCAGCCGTTAAGGTTGTAACGCCATATGACAATGAAATAGCCTTTATGCATGAAGGAGCTAGCGGTGGTGGAAAAAGTGAAATGCTGCAACAGCCGCACAGACTTGCAGATGGACGTATTCTACTGGGGGAAAATATTGTTACTGGAGAAAAACGCCATCTTGAAATTCCTAGAACGTGCGATCTTCACCCGGTTTGTGACGATATGGGGCTTTGTCATCCGGACATACAGAAACATGACGGAAAACTTGGTCTTATAGATGCTGAAAGCGGATGGTTTATCCGGGTCGACCATATCAATCAATATGGAACTGACCCCGATCTCGAACATCTGACCATACATCCCAGTGAACCGCAATTATTTTTAAATATAGACACTGTTCCCGGCGGTAATGGTTTAATCTGGCAGCACATTGAAGATGAACCCGGCAAACCATGTCCGAATCCAAGAGTTATTGTTTCACGAAAAATGATTCCCAATATCATTGATAATGAAATTTATATTGATATACGCTCTTTTGGCGTTCGCACTCCTCCGTGTACACAGGAAAATCCGGATTATGGAATTATAGGACTTTTTCATATATTACCCCCTGCACTTGCGTGGTTGTGGCGCCTGGTTGCTCCGCGCGGGTATGCGAATCCAAGTATTGTCTCTTCAAATGAAATGACAAGTGAAGGCGTTGGCAGCTACTGGCCTTTTTCAACAGGTAAACGCGTTGCCCAAGCTGATCTTTTATTGGAACAGTTCCAACAGTCTCCTAAAACACGTTATGTTCTGGTGCCAAACCAACATATCGGCGCATGGAAAACCGGATTTATGCCGCAATGGATCATGCGGGATTACCTTGCACGACGCGGGCATGCGCGTTTTAGAATTAATCAGGTTACTCCGGCTCGCTCTGCATTACTCGGCTATGCTATTGAAAATATGAGCCTGGAAGGGATATCGATACCTAAGGAATTCCTGCAGGTCAATACACAGGATGAGGTTGGAAACCAAGCTTACGATATTGGAGCACAGAAGCTGAATGATTTTTTTAAAAAACATTTAAAAAAATACTTACAGGCTGATCTTTCAAATAATGCACGGGAGATTATTGAATGTTGTCTTTCAGATGGAAATATTGAAGATTATAAATCATTTATTTCTGAAACTGACATATAAAACCGGTTAGGAATGTTGCTGGAGTCACTCAGCAAATTTTATATTTTTTGCAAGCTGCAAATTTTAGTTGCATTTGTAGCTTGCAATTTTTATATACCGTTAGTCTTTTAAAGATTAGATTTCATCAAATAAACACTTGACAATCCAGCGTAATTTCACAATTTGTAAGAAAAATCATAAAACTGGTTACTAATATGAAAGAAAAGCTGACGGCAATTAAAGAAAAATCAATTATTGAGATAAATTCAGCTGTTTCAAATGAACAGCTCGAAGAAATACGTGTAAGCGTACTTGGTCGGAAAGGAGAGCTTACAGGAATATTAAGATTACTTGGAACGCTTTCAGCCGAAGAACGAACTGAAATCGGGAAACTATCTAACATCATAAAGGATGAATTATCCGCTGCTATTGACGCAAAAATGGCAACACTCGCGGATGCTGAAATCAATTCCAATCTCGCGAATGAGTGGATCGATGTTACCCTTAATTTAACGTCTGAGCCGGCGCGGCAGTCAGGCGGACACATTCATCCAATCTCGCAAATTCAATATGAAATTGAAGATATTTTCACATCAATGGGTTTTGAAATTCTTGACGGGCCTGAGGCTGAAACCGAATACTATAACTTTGAAGCATTAAACATTCCGAAACATCATCCCGCGCGGGACATGCAGGATACATTCTGGACCGAAGACGGAAACCTTTTAAGAACTCATACATCAGCGATACAAGTCCGCGGAATGGAAAATGCACAGCCGCCGTTCCGTGTGATCGGACCGGGACGCGTTTTCCGCTATGAAGCTACTGACGCTTCGCATGAAAATACATTTTATCAGGTCGAAGGAATGATGATCGACAAAGATATTTCCGTATCAAACCTAATTTATTTCATGAAAGTTCTGCTTCGTGAAATTTTCAAACGTGATGTTAAAATCAGGCTTCGCCCGGGATACTTTCCTTTCGTCGAACCGGGATTTGAGCTTGACATCAACTGTCTAATTTGCGGAGGCAAAGGATGTTCAGTCTGCAAACAGACCGGATGGGTTGAGCTTCTGCCATGCGGTCTTGTTCACCCGAATGTTCTCAAATCAGGCGGTATTGATCCTGAAAAATGGTCAGGTTTCGCGTTTGGACTTGGCTTAAACAGATTAATCATGATGCGTTACGGCATCACAGACATACGCCATTTCCAAAGCGGCGACATTCGGTTCCTGAAACAATTCTGAAAAACGGAGAAAATAAATGCATTTATCACTGAATATACTGAAAGAAATCGTCGACCTGAATGGTCTTGATGCGCATGAAATTGGACTCAAGCTGACAATGGCGAGCGCTGAAATTGAAGATGTTGAAACTACATTTCATTTTTTCGACACGATCGTGACTGCGAAACTTGTAGATGTCAAGCCGCACCCTGATTCAGATCATCTTACAGTGTGCCAGGTTAACGACGGCACTGCGATTCATAATGTTGTATGCGGCGCGCCGAATCATAAAAAAGGAGACATTATCGCGCTTGCTCTTATCGGTACAAAACTCGCGGAGGATTTCGAGATAAAAGCCGCGAAAGTACGCGGAGTCGACAGTAACGGTATGATATGCAGCGCTAAAGAACTTGGTCTCTCGGATGATCATTCCGGCGTTATTGTTTTTCCTGAAAACACAAAAATCGGCGTTAAACTGTCGGAATTATATAAAAACTGGGTAGACACCCGTTTTGAAATTGATAATAAGTCCATCACTCACCGTCCCGATTTATGGGGACATGTGGGATTCGCGCGTGAACTTTCCGCGATATTCAAACGCAGTTTCAAAGACCCTGTTGATTTATCGGTCGTAAAAGATTTCAAAAAGGAAGATGAACTCAGCGTTGAAATTCAATGTCCTGATCAGTCATCACGATACTGCGGTCTTGTAGTAAAAAACATCCGCGTTGAAGAATCTCCGGAATGGCTGAAGTCAAGAGTAACTGCTATCGGAATGCGGCCTATTAATAACATTGTCGATGTAACGAATTACGTAATGGCTGAAATCGGAGAACCGATGCACGCGTTCGACAGAAAAAAACTGAATGGTAATAAAATAATTGTCCGGCTCGCGAAACAAGGTGAAAAACTTCAGACTCTTGATGGTCAGCTGCACGAATTAACGTCTGAAGATATCGTTATCGCGGACAGTAAAAATCCAATCGCGATCGCCGGAGTTATGGGCGGCGGTAATTCTGAAATTGATGAAAATACGACTGAAATAGTTCTAGAAGCGGCGAACTTCAACGCTGTCAGCATACGTAAAACAGCTCACCGGTTTAACACAAGAACAGATGCCGCGATGCGTTTTGAAAAATCTCTTGATCCCGAACTCTGCTTCAGGGCAATTGTAAGATGTTATCAGCTGATTAAACAGTTATGTCCACAAGCCCAGGCTATTACAGAAGTTGTCGACGCGTATCCGGTCAAATTTCCGGCAATACACATTGACTCAAGCTGTGATTACATCCGCAAGCAGCTTGGAAAGAATCTTAGCGATAAAGAGATAACAGATATTTTAACGGCGCTTGATTATAAAATCAAAAATGTCAGCGGGAAATTATCGATTGATGTTCCGACCTACCGTGCGACAAAAGATATAGAGATACAGGCGGACATTGTCGAAGAAGTTGGACGCATTTACGGCTATGACAATATTGAAGAAAATGCTCCGCTTGTGCCATGCGCTCCTCCGAAAATTAATGCCAAACGCAGACTTGAAAGATCAGTCAGACAAATACTTTCAAGAGACCATGCG
>JBFZEW010000344.1:0-4918 GCA_041306665.1 Spirochaetota bacterium
GAACTGAAGGAAAACGATTCTGATCTCTTCCGCGATGCTTACCTAAAAACTGAAAAACCGGGACCGGTCCATTTTGCGAGAATTTTCTGGAAGCTTTCTGAAATCAGCGAAGAATTTAAAACCGCGGCTGCAAAATATACTGAAGATGTATTGAAACTGAAAATCACAAATATTCCTGAAGACAGCTCAAAAGCGATACAGCAGACAGGATTTTTCGCAGCGACCATAATGGAGACATTTATTGCTGTCCCTGAACAGATTCGCGGCAATTTTGAATCCTTATATAATTCGAAAATACATGAATTGAAAGAGCATCCGAATCCTCTGTTTAAAATTTTTGTCGATGAAGCTGAGTTTTTAAAAGCGCCGGAAAGCGAGCGGTTCACCCACGGCGACGGGTGGGGCCACAGAATTACAATTCTTAAAAATCCTCCGAAGGAATACAAACAGGCTGTATGCGATATCATCGATTTAATGCCTGAAAAACATTCAGGCTACACTGATGTCTGGTATTTTGTAATGCCGAGGGTTGCCGCGCTTGGGAATACAGAGCCTGGAATCATTCCGAAACTCACCGCGCTTCTTAACATATACACCGCACAATACTTTGATAGGCAGCTTATTGAAAAATTCTCAAATATCCTTTATAAAGCCGGACTGGAAGAGATCCCGCTAATTATCCATCAGCTGAAGAAAGAAGATGAATATGCAATGGAAGATTATTATAACAAATGGGCAGTCATCGCGCCGGAAAAAAGATTCGCTGAATTCGCCGGATTGTTTGTGGAAGATGCTGAACTCTTTGAAGATCCGTCAATGTGGGAAAAAAATCTCTATGACAGCACTCCGGGATATAAATATTATTTCAATGAAATCGCGAGCCATCCGCTTGAGGAGAAAATTATTGATAAGATGATTACTGCTGCCGCGAAGGGAGCAGGTGAAACGCTCACGAAATATCTTCTAGAAGCTTCAGAATACGAGAAAAAAATTCAGGACAGCGAGCAGCCTTTCTTTAAAACAGCAGAGAGAATAATTCAGTATCTTGAGCACATCCCGAATTTAGATAAAAAACATTCGGAAGTTTATATTCAGTCGAAAATCGGGGTTGCCATAAAGAAAATTGACGAAAATGAAAATGGCGCGGAAAATTATATTGTAAGCATTAAAAATTATTTTGTGAACTATCCGATAATCATATATCTGGATGTAATTTTAACTGAAAAACTTTATGGGATAAAATCTGCGATGGAGAGATTCATCGAAAACTGGAAAGCTCTGACAGCGGATGATCCGGTTTACGCCAAAGCCTTTCAGCTTTATACTTTAACACCCGTGCCTGACTGGCAGAAGGTGGATCCTGAAAACGCGTGCGGACTTTTCAGGATTGCCCAGCACGCGTTTGAAGATCTGAATTATAAAGGGGGAATCTATACCGGAAGATTCAGCGGTATTGATACTGATCCGGTTAAAAAATGTTTTTCAACAGCATTTAAAGGGAAAAATGCTGCCGGTATTCATGATATGCTTGAACCGTATATAAATGAATACAATGCATGGCTCAGCATTGAAAAATGCACTCCAGAAGAACTTGCAGCGAAACTTGATCCAAAAAATTTTACGCTGTCGCTTCGAATCGTAAAACTCCTTTTAAAGGAGGCTGAAAAATACATAGATCATCTGATGAACCTGTTTGACGGTCTGAAAAATGAGAAAGACTCATATAATGAACTGATGTTTACACTCTGGCCTGTGGAAAAAATCAGGAAACATCTGCTCACAGCCTTAAGGGAACACCCGCATCCCGAATATTTTCTCATCGATGACGAGAGACCGAACCAGAAGAGCGTAATTGCGAAGGAAGTGTTCACAGACTGGATCGGTAAAGGTTTGTTCGACAGAGTAATTGAAGTCGCGAAACTAATGCAGTACAAAACAATTGAAAAGAACTTTGCCAATATTATGCGCGCATTTAATGGAGCGAAAAAATCAGCCGAAGGGGCCAAATGGCTTGAGTCGTACGCTGAAAAGTTCAGCAAAAAAAATCCGGACTATGTTCTTGTCGTCAATAACATCGGCGTTTTGCATATGCATGCCGGAGATGTTAAATCATCTGAAAAGACATATACAGATCTTTTCGCGCTGGACTGGAGCGCTTTTACCGGTGAGCGAAGCGAAACCGATGATCTCATGGACGATATTATGGATGATATAATGGATGACATGGGTGGAAGTCTTGACAAGGAGCTTATCAATAAATTCAAAATATATATGGCATCGGCGCATTACAATATGGCATGCCTTCAGGGGAAAAAGAACGAAGCTGAAAAAGCGGTGAATGAACTTTCCGCCGCGAGAGAATTGAACTTAAAAGCATATCCCGCAGCAACCATTTTGGCTGACACGGACTTTGACCTGATAAAAAATACAGATATGTTCAGACAATTCATCGCAGAAATTAACTAACTTAATGGAAGAAAGAAAACTATGAATATAAATTCACCGAATCTTAAACTTAAAAAGAGAATAAAAATAAATTCCGGACACAGCTTTGTTCTGAACAAGGGCCATGCCTGCATTTACAGCCCGTATGGAAATGCCAGCCATATCGAAACAATTAATCTGACAGACCCTGAAAATCCCCGCTCAGTGCATGTATTGAAATTCCATAATGCGATTTCCGCAATTACACTGCATAATGGAAATCTTCTTGCTGCTGAACGGTACCGGGCGCTTCACGTCATTGATCTCGCGAATCCTGATGCGCCTGTGCTGAAAGATTCAATCCCTCTCTATGATTTTGTATTATCCGGTATTGCCGCAAGAGGCGATTATGCCTATGCTTCAATTGAGTGGGGAAAAAGAATAGGAGTGTTTGATATAAAAAGTACGTTCCAGATACAGCCTGTTGAGTCAATTGAGTTTGATAAAAGCAATTATGAAATAGTACCCTATGAAGAGACGTTTTTTACACTGGATGGAAAAAACACACTCGTTGAAATACAGATAAAAAGCGGCAAACCTGAAATTAAGAAAACTTATTTTATAAATGAATTCAAATCCGATAAATTTTTTATCGGGAAAAATAGAATCTATCTTTTTGGGGAAAACAAAAATTCAAACCTGCTCGTGCTTGATTTAAAAAATCCTGAAACTGTGATCGCATCAGGAAACTCCGAATCAGAACCGGCAAGCATTTTACAGACAGATAAAAACAGCGCTATTATTCTGCATAAGTCATACACCTGTTCCATGTTCGATGAAAAATTGGGAGTTACAACTCCTCTTTTCAGGTTTTACGAAGAAGATAATGAGAATGAATTCAGAGGTTACATTGAAGTCCCTTTGCAGGATGGTAAAACTGTTTTTCCCGAAGGTGATGTTAAATTGACATGCATGAACGAAATCAGCCACGCGGTCCGCGACGGGAAATACCTGTATACGGTAAACGTTAACGAGTTCATGGTCTGGGAAATTCTGAAAGGTTCGGTCTTTGAGGATGTGGAAGAGATAACTGACATTAATGGATGACTACAGTATCAGTTTTCCTGTTCAGAGAATGTATGTGAGATTGCAGATTCTAAAATATCTTACTTTACAAATTAGAATGATACTGTCATCTATTGTGGACGCGAGGAGCAGCCATGAACAATAAAAACGATAATTTGAAAATGCATTCACGATTGTCTTTGGAGTCAGCAGATGATTTTATTATTCATGAAAACATGGCTTATATATACGGCAAATACTGTAATTCGGATAATGGATTTCTTAGTGTTGTTGATATATCCGATTCTTATTCTCCAAAAATTGTTTCTCAGATTCAGTTTAAAAATTCAATCTCATGTATTCAGATAAAAGAAAATATCCTTTACGTAATGGAACAATGCACTGGCTTTCATTTATTTAATATAAGTGATCCGTCAAAACCGGAAAGAATGGATTTAATCTTATTTTTTGAACAGGACATGAGGGGATTTGATTTTATCGGAAACAGCATAATTGCCATTATTGACACAAAACTTGTAATTTTTGAAATTTGTGACAGCAATTCATTGCATCAAACAATTACACTTGAAGGATTTGATTATTGTACGTCCTTCATTGTTTCGCAAGATGATATCTATTTTACAGATAATAAAGTAATGCTTCAAAAAGCAATTTTTACAAACAACACATTGAAAGTTACCAATACATACAGATATAAGAAGTTTATCGGTAAGGGACTCATAAATTCCAAAAACAAAATATATATTGCAGGGAATGACAGTTTAGTGGTAGTTGATAAATCTAATCCCGAAAATATTTTATCAAGCGTAGTTTTTAAGAATTGCAATCTGAAAGAAAAAAAATCTGTTTTAATGCTTAAAAACGGCAACTCCATAATTTTCCATCATGGTTTCGCAGGTTCATGCAGTTGTTTCTTTTTTGATGAAAAAGCAAAAAAACTTAATGAACTTTTCCAGTTATATGAGAGAAATAGCTCAAAAGAATACATCGAAATGCCTATTGTGAAAAATAAAATCGGGGATTCTGTTTTCATGGGTATTGATATAACCGATGAATTGATGGGAAAGATTACGGCCATAGATCACGTCAGACGTGCCGAGAAGAATGGCAGATATCTTTATACCGCTCATTCGGATTTATTTATCATCTGGGAAATATCTGAAGATTCCATACTAATGGATTAGGAATTCTGAAAGGTTCGCTCTTTGAGGATGTGGAAGATATAACTGATATTAATGGATGGCTTTTGCGAGGAAGTGAGTGTGATTTTATTAATCAATATAAAGGATTTTTCTGGGGAGATGAAATTCTTTCGAAGAAAGAACTGCTTTTAAAGTATAAGGCGCTCGGCAATGATGCGCATAAATGGCAGAGAGCAGCAAAAATTACAACCGGGTATTCTGAAATA
>JBFZEW010000345.1:0-8842 GCA_041306665.1 Spirochaetota bacterium
AGTATTTTTATTACTGAATTGTTCTGATCAATTTCCAAAATTTCATCATTAATATCTTCCAGAAAAGTTTCAATGCTTAATGATTTGGCGTTTATTTCGCCGTAATTTATCAGATTTAAAACACGTCCTGAAAAATTGGAAATATCCTGTTTTGTGAGTTTTGTTATCATTTCGATCTGATTCTCATACATGAAAAGAGAAAAAATAGACATACTAAGTAACGACAATGAAACATATAAAAAAATAATTTTTACGCTTATTTTTTTCGAAGATGAATGAATTTTGATTACAGGAAATTCTTCAGAACGCATAACCGGCTCCGATTGAACAGCCGACGCTGTGAAAATTTATTGTTTTATCGTATATGAAATCATATTTTATTCTTGAATAGAGAGTAATTCTGCGGATTGTGAATGAATAACTGCTGTACGCTGAACTGATCAGTGAATAACCGGATGCGTTCACCTGTTCGTTTTTAATAAATATGAGGGCAGGTCCGCAGATAACTGCTGCAGATATTCTGAAGGACTTATTTTTGTTTCTGTAAATTGTAAATTCCGGGCCGGAAGCGATCGCAATGATCGAGGTACTCGAGTTAAATTCGTTAGTTCCGTGAATATATGGAACTTCAATGTGAAGCTCGAATATATTCAGAAACGCATGATTGGGAAAATTGAGATTCAAGCACAAGCTCAGTCCATATGCATTTTGAATGTAACCGGAGATTTCTCCAATCGGGCGGTAATAGTTTAACAGCGTAAATGGATTAAATGAAAGAGTTTTCGGGTTGTTTTTTTTAATGTTTATTTCAGTTATTCCAAACTGAAAATAGTCTTTATTTTCATCAATTTCATAATTAAAATCGTCAGGGAGCTGTTCTATTGACGCGATTTGATCGTTAAAAACTCTGAAAAGTCCTAACTTATTTAAAATGATGTATGAATTGTCTTCTGTTTTAATGATTTTTGCTCTGATAACAGAATCATCAATTAAAATGAATTTTTCGGCAAAAATTCTTGCTGAAAAAAATGTTATAATCAATAAAATTGAGCATTTTTTTATACAATAGCGCACTTAATTACATCCATTTTAAATTTATCTGTATAAATTGCAATAAATACGGAGTCTGTCAATATAAAACTAAAAAATAACATGAATTTTAAATTCACATTAAGTATTGCTTATAAAGTAAAATTTTTTAACAGACAATAATTAGCATAACATTTTTAATGTAATTCATTTTATTTTTCGTCTGCTGCTCAATTTAATATTCTCTGCATATTTTAAAATAGATTGAATAACAGGGCGGAAATTCGAATAATTTTTGTTATTGACAAAACGTAGAAACTTTAAAAGATGTGAGAATGGAAAATATGAAAAAATTTTTACTCCTGCCTGCGATAGTCGCTTTTGTAATTTTTTTATCATGCGATAATTTTAAAAAT
The DNA here is from genome assembly GCA_041306665.1 of Spirochaetota bacterium. Taxonomy (GTDB): domain Bacteria; phylum Spirochaetota; class UBA4802; order UBA4802; family JAFGJZ01; genus JAFGJZ01. The sequence goes on from JBFZEW010000345.1 coordinate 1,446, forward strand.
TTAAATTTGTCACAGGAAAATATTTCTGCAGTTTTAGGTGTTCCTTCTTTACTGGTTTCTGATGATTCCGATGTTGATAATGACGAAATTTGTGTTTCAATTAATTTAATTGAACCTGCCGACAAAACAGGTATTGCAGGATATTACATTTACTGGACAATTCAAAACTCTGAAAATACCGTACTTATAAAAAAAATTAATCCCGAAACCGATGATCTTGAAATTATTTTACCTGAGAATACTGAAATTCCATTGAATGCTTCAGGCATATCCACGGTTGCTTTTTCTGCTGAAGAAAAATTTTCCAAGGCATATACAGTTCAAATTTATGATATTTATCTGCCGTTGCCTTCCGCGGAAATAACTGCAGATTCAGATCCTGATCTTAACAGAATATTTGCGCTAATACATATTAATACCATTTTGCCTGATGATGATGTGGAAGCATATAAAATATTCTGGTTGAATGCACAGGATACAGAAATTTTACTTATTAAGGAAATAGATGCGCGATCCGGCGATTTAAACATAATTTTACCGAAAAATACTTTAATTCCGCAAAGTGCCGTTAAAATAGCGATATATTCCATAGGCCGCGGCGGGATACGTTCAATGCCGTTTTTGATTCAAATTGAAGATTTCGTGCTTCTTTCACCGGACATTACAATATCGCCTGATTTGGATCATGATGAAGATGAAATCAGTTTTAGCATCGCATTGAACAAGTCAATTCGCAATATAGAAACTGTTTCAAGATATAAAATATTCTGGTGCGGTATCAATGGTGAAAATGCAGTTTTGGCTGCTGAGATTTCAAATCCAGGTATGATTGAAAATTTCACGTTACCTGAAAATACTGTAGTTCCGTCCGGAAAAACCTGTTTTTCAATTTGTTCCGTAAATGCGGCAGGATTCGAGTCTGAACATGTTGTAATTGACATTGAAGATATCGTTATTGAAAAAATTTCAGATATCAAAGTTTCAACTCCTCTATCGGCCGGAGGAGCTTCTTTCTTTCTTTGTGAATATGACGGTTATCTTTATTTTAATGGTGAGGATTTTGCTGCTCCTGACAATGGTATTGAACTCTGGAGATATAATGGAAGTGATTCACCGGAAGAAGTATGTGATATACGCCCGGGAAGTTATGACTCCTATGTAAGTGATTTGTGCGTATTTAATGATAAATTATATATGCGTGCTCGGGCAGATGATACAGCTTATACTGAATTATTTGTATTTGACGGGATTACTGTAAGTCTTGTGAAGGACATTTACCCCGGTGTCGGGTATAGTTCAGCACCGGAATTTCTGAGTGTTTACGACAATAAGCTTTTTTTTAAAGCTAAAACAGGATCAGGTGAGGAATTTTTCAATTATGATGGAATATCTGATCCGGTGCGAATAGCAGACATTTATTCAGGCAGCGGTAGTTCATCTCCTTCTTATCTTTGTGTATATGGTGGCAGACTCTATTTTCAGGCAAATGATAATTTGGGTAAAGGAAGAGAATTATACTATTTTGACGGAAATATTCATGATGAAAAAATGTATGTTGTTAAAGATATTTACGCAGACTCAGTTAGCTCAAATCCTTCATACATGTCTGTTTTCAACGGTAAAATGTATTTTTCGGCAGATTCTGAATATCACGGTACAGAGCTCTGGGTATTAGATGAAAATGATAATGCATCCGAAGTATTTGATATTAATTTAGGGACTAATTCCAGCAATCCTAAATTTATGAAAGAATATAACGGTAGAATGTATTTTCAGGCCGATAATGGCACAACTGGTGTTGAAATGTGGTGTTATGACGGTATAAAGGAACCTTATTTTTTCGCAGACATTAATAAGGTTTCTGGACCAGGATATGATAATTCATCTGTGCCTGGAAATTTTACAGAATTTAACGGAAAACTTTATTTTACTGCAGTTGATGAGACTCAGACGAATCCTCAGAATTGCAGAAAATTGTATAATTTCTGGATCAAATAATTATAGACTGTTTTAATGCATGTACTGTTTATGTCTCGTGAGTGTATCACAAACAGCTATGGAAATCGGATTAAAATTTTTTTTGAAGTGATAAGTCACCAAAATATTTTTAAATCTTTTTATCAGCTCCGCATTTTGCTTGACCCTGCAATTAAGCCTATTATCTTGACAAAGTTATTGTAATTTACTGAGCCATGTGCTATATTCAAGGCTGAAAAAACATAAGAGGTATTATATGGATATAATGAATGCATTTAAAGAGAAAGCCAAATTATTGGGTAAAACTATCGTTCTTCCTGAAGGAACTGAGCCGCGGACTGTGAAGGCTTCGGAAATAATCGCCCGGGAAGGATTGGCAAAAGTTATTTTAATCGGTAATGAAGCCGATATCCGCAAAACTGCTGCGTCAGAAGGGGTTGATCTTTCGAAAGTCGGTGTTATTGATCCTGAAAAATCTGATAAATTAAAAGAATACGCAAATGAATTTTACGAACTCCGCAAAAGTAAGGGAGTAACTGAGTCCCAGGCTCTTGAAACATTGAAAGACCCGATTTATTTCGGTACAATGATGATTTATAAAGGTCATGCGGATGGACTTGTTTCCGGTGCTGAACATTCTACCGGAGATACAATTCGTCCAGCATTGCAGATAATTAAGACTAAACCGGGAATTTCCGTCGTATCGGGGTGTTTTTTAATGATTGTGCCTGACTGTGAACTCGGTTCCGACGGAATGTTTATTTTCGCTGATTGCGCTGTAAATCCTGATCCGACTGCCGAGCAGCTCGCAGAAATAGCGATCGCTTCCGCGGAAACCGCAAATGTACTTTGCGGAATGGAACCAATTGTCGCGATGCTGTCTTTTTCTTCAATGGGAAGCGCAAAGCATGCAATGGTTGATAAAGTTCAGCTTGCAACTAAGATAGCGAAGGAAAAAGCGCCTTCACTCAAGCTTGACGGTGAACTTCAGGTAGATGCCGCGATTGTAGAAAAAGTCGGTAAATCAAAAGCTCCAGGCAGTGCTGTTGCCGGGAAAGCGAATGTCCTTGTGTTTCCGGACCTTCAGAGCGGAAATATCGGTTACAAACTTGTTGAAAGACTCGCGAAAGCGCAGGCTATTGGACCGTTCCTTCAGGGTCTTAAAAAACCTGTTAATGATCTTTCAAGAGGATGCAGCATTGAGGATATTGTTAATGTCACAGTAATTACTGCTATTCAGTCAAACGCAGAATAATAATAAACGGAGAATAATAGATGATAATTTTATGCGTAAATTCGGGTTCTTCATCGCTCAAGTTTAAACTTTTTAACTACGAGACGCAGGAAGATCTTGCGACAGGTATTGTTGAGAGGATTGGACTTGCAAGCTTCATTAAATTCGATTGCTTGTCGGGAAAACACAAAATCGATCACTCCTGTCCGACTCATACGGAAGCGATTCAACTGACGCTGAACACAATGGTAGATCCGAAATTCGGAATACTTAAAAGCATGAATGAAATTTCAGCTGTAGGCCATCGCATTGTTCATGGAGGCGAAAAAGTAACTCATTCGTGTATGATTAACGACAAGACGATTGAAGATTTCAAATCACTATATGATTTAAGCCCATTGCACAATCCCGCGAATGTTCTTGGAATCGAGGCAGTGCGCGAGATTCTGCCAAATGTTCCGCATGTGGCGATTCTTGATACGGCATGGCATAAAACAATGCCTGATTATGTTTACACTTATCCGCTTCCGCACGAGTGGAAAGAGAAATACGGCGTAAGAAGATATGGTTTTCACGGAACAAGTCACTTGTATGTTTCGAGAAGAGCATCCGTTCTTATGGGCAAAAAACCATCAGAATCACGAATAATAGTTCTTCATATTGGAAACGGTTCATCTGCAAATGCGATTAAATACGGTAAGAGCTATGATACCTCAATGGGAATGACTCCATTGGAAGGTTTGATGATGGGAACAAGAAGCGGCGATTTTGATCCCGCCATAAGCTTCTTCATAATGGAAAAGGAAAATTTAACGCCTTCGGCGCTGTATGATATTTTAAACAAAAAATCAGGCTGTGTGGGAGTCACAAAGCAGTATTCTGACCGTCTTGACATTGAAATCGCAGCAGAAAAGGGCGATGAGCTCTGCAATCTGAACATTGAGATGGAAAGCTACAGACTTAAAAAATATATTGGTTCTTACATGGCGGCAATGGGCGGATGCGACGCGATTGTATTTACCGCCGGAGTCGGCGAAATGGGTCCAATTACCCGTGAAAAAGCCGTGGATGATATGGAAGATCTTGGAATAAAACTTGATAAAGATAAAAACAATAAGCTTAAAAACAGAAACGGCGAGTTTGAAATAAGCACTCCTGATTCAAAAATTAAGATTTATGTAATTCCGACAGATGAAGAAGCTGTTTTTATCGAAGATGTAGCTGCGATCGTTAATGGAACGTATAAGGAACCTGAATTCTTCGAGTATCCTTTCCAGAAAAAAGAATACGTAAACAAACAGAGAGCAGCAGCGTTCGAGGAAGATTGCGTTAAAAAACCATATTTAAGGGACATTGCTGTTAAACCAAAATAACATGAAGAAAATTATTAAAGATTTTTCTTTGAATGAAGCACAACAGTATTTTATTGAAAACGGCGGAAAAAAATTCCGTGCATTACAGCTTTTCAGCTGGCTTTACATTAAAAACTGCGCTTCATTCGAAGAAATGAGTGATTTTTCAAAAGATATGCGGGCAGAATTAGATGCCCGTTTTATTTTTTCGCCTCTTAAAATCGAAGATAAAATTACATCTTTGCGTGATGGTTCCGTTAAATATCTTTTCCGCACAATAGATGACAATTTCATTGAATCCGTTCTTCTTAAAAATACCGGAGAAAGCAGTGAAAGAATTACAATATGTGTTTCTTCGCAGATTGGATGCGCGATGGGCTGTTCATTCTGCAGCACCGCGTCACTTGGAATTGTACGTAATCTTTCATGCGGTGAAATACTCGATCAAATATGCCAAATAAGACAGGATTCCGGGCTTCGGAATTCAAATGTCGTTTTCATGGGGATGGGTGAACCGTTCAATAATTACGATGAAGTTTTAAAATCGGCGGAGCTTATGAACCTTGATACTGCGCTGAACATTTCGGTAAGGAAAATAACAATTTCGACCTGCGGTATACTTCCTTCCATAGAAAGATACATAAAAGAAAACCGGCCGTTCAAACTTGCATTGTCGTTAAATGATACCGATCATGAAAAAAGACTGAAAAACATGCCGGTTGAAAATAAATATCCAATTAAAAAGCTTGCAGAATATCTGTCCAAAAATTTTCCGAAAGGGCGCAACAGACTGACTTTGGAATATGTCATGCGGCAGGACAACATTTCCAGTGAAGATGCTGCAAATATTAAAAAAATGTTCAGGAATGTTCCAATTAAGCTTAATTTAATTCCGTTAAATCCCGGCGCTGGTGTAAATAACATTCCTTCTGAAAGAGAAATTAATGATTTTGTTGACAATCTTCAGATAATGAATATTCCTATATCTATCAGAAAAAGTCTTGGTCAGGACATTAGCGGCGCCTGCGGTCAGCTTTCAGGAAGAAAATATAAAGAGGTAAAAAATGCTTAAAAATATTTCCGAATTTTTTATCAGTCTGTTGCGTTGGATATTTTCACATAAAAAAATATCTTTCATATATTTTCCGTCGGTATGCGCTGTCATTCTAATTGTTTATGTGTTTGTAATTTATTTAAGTTTTCTTTCAAATAAGGATGAGGCGCTGGATAAGCTTGCCAAATATAAAAATCTGATTGATAAAACTGAAGAAATGAAAAAAGGAATGGCTTTTTCGGCGAGTGAGTTCAGCGCGGATAAAAAAGTCGTTTCAATTCCTACGCGAATTTATGACCGTAACGGCGAGGTAATCGGCGAATTTTTTGAACAGAAACGTGAAATTGTTCCGCTGCATTATATTCCTGAAACACTTGTAAACAGCGTTATCGCTTCCGAGGACAGGGACTTTTATAAACATAAAGGCATCAATTATGCCGGTATCTTTAAAGTGATGATTAAAAATGTTATTCATTTCAGACTTGCCGGAGGCAGTACAGTTACTCAGCAGCTCGCGAAAGTTCTTTTTACCGATATGGAACGTTCCATTACGCGGAAGGTCAATGAAGCGTTTCTTGCGCTTGAAATCGAAAAACGTTATGATAAAAACGACATTCTTTCAATGTATCTGAATTTAATTTATTTCGGCAACAGTTCATACGGGGTTGAATCTACTTCGAAAATGTATTTCGGGAAATCAGTAAAGGATTTAACTGACGGCGAATGCGCGATGATAGTCGCGACAATTTCCAATCCCATGATTTATTCACCGCTGAATAATTTGAATAATTCCGTTGTAAAAAGTAAACGCATTCTGCTGTCCTTAGTCGATGCAGGTTTCATTGAACAAAAAAAAGCGGATTATGAATATGACCGTTTAATAAAAAATTGGCAGATTAAATTTAATGACAAAGATGAAGCTTCCGAGTCTCTCATCGGTTCATTCCTTTTCAGTACTTACCGGATCAATAGAGCTCCTTTCTTTAATGAATATATCCGCAGAACGCTTACCGAGAAATTCGGAGATGAAGCTTTAAAAAAAGGCGGATTTTCGATTTATACGACAATTGATGCAGCCAGGCAGGATGTTGCGAATATGGCGCTTCGCGAGGCTGTAGATGATCAGCGGAAATTTCACACTGACCGCGCTGATGGAATGAAAGATCAGAAAAAAGCTGATGAAGAAAGATCAAAAGCTGATAACATTCAGGGCGCTTTTATCACCGTTAATCCGTATTCCGGCGAAATTATCAGCTATGTCGGCGGATACGCTTTTACCGCGAATAGTCAGCTGGATCATGTAGCTCAGATGCGCCGCCAGCCGGGATCTTCATTTAAACCTTTCATCTACTGCTCGGCGATTGAAAATAAAGATATTACTCCCGCAACAATGTTTGTCGATGAAGAAACAAAGTTTACCGACGGATATTCTCCGCAGAACTACAGCGGTACTTTCAGCGGAAATATAATCGTCCGCGAGGCTCTTCGCAAGTCAATAAATGTTGTCGCGGTTAAAATTCTTGATAAGACTGGATACGGAAAAATTCTGTCATATGTGCAGAAGGCGCTTGACCTTACTGATCAGGAAATGAATGACCGATTCGGAAAAACTTTATCGCTCGCTCTCGGGACATATGAAATTTCTCCGCTTGAAAATGTAACGCTTCACTCAACTCTTGTAAACGGCGGTCAGTTTATAAAACCTTACGGTATTCTCTATGTAAAGGATTACGAAAACAATATTGTCTGGAATAACGAAGAAGAAGTTACAAGATTAATA
>JBFZEW010000346.1:0-2722 GCA_041306665.1 Spirochaetota bacterium
AATTTAATCGTAATTGAACATGATAATAGCTATATTACAGTATACGCGCATTTAAGTGAAATGAACGTTCAAAAAGATGAAATAATTAAAAAAGGTGAAGTAATCGGTTTATCAGGTTCAACAGGAACAGTAACCGGACCGCATCTTCATTTCGAAATTCGAAAATATCTGACGCCGTTGAATCCGACGGTGTTTTTAAGGAAATAACATGAAAGTAAATCATCTATTTATTGTTGGGATTATTCTTTTCTGCGTGAACAGTTTATCGGGCGCGGAAATGATCCAGAAAGTTGAATATAAGAAAACCAAAATTTTTTATACTGATGATGATAAACAAGGATGGAATGCTTTTATTGTAGGGAAGGTTCTTTCGCTTGGTCAGCGCGATATTGAAAACACAGAGCTTAATCAGACTTCGCAGGAAAAATCGAAGATTTCTGTCAGGCTTTATTCCGCGGATGGAATCAGACCAGGCCAGACGCTTTTTGTAATCAATGAAAGGAATCTTGTGGTTTCAAGAATAGAAGTTAAAACAGTTTTTAAAAGCATATCGTTCGGTTATCTGTGCACGGGTTATGGCAATTTCCGGCGCGTATCGGAAGACTTCAATGTTGCTTTAAAAGTCGAAGAAGTCAATGATAGTTATTCCTATGTGTATAAAAGCCGCGCTGATTATTTTCAGAAAACAGGCGACAAATCGAAATCAATGCAGATGTATGAAAAAGCAATCGAATCCGATCCGAACAACGCAACTGCACACATGAAATTAGGCTACTTATATTATGATCAGAAAGTATTTACTTACGCAAAAAAAGAATTTGAACTCGCGTATGAAAGTTTATGGAATGTATATGATAATCAGGATAAATTTGACATCATAAAAGGAATGATACTTACAAGATACGCGCTCGCATATGAGTCTGATCTTCCTGCCGGAAATGCACTTAGAATTAAGTACGTAAATGAAGGAGTGAAATATTCGCAGGAAGCGCTCGCGTTAAATAAAAACTCAATTGATATCAATTATTATTACGGGTACTTTTTATATAACAGTCACGAGCCTCATGATTCTAAAGCCAAGGAACAGATGCTTAAAGTTATTGAACTCGATAGAAATTTCATCAATGCGCACATAGTTCTTTCCAGACTATTTTATAAACACAAAAATCAGGATAAAGCTATTGAATACGCGGAGAACGCATTGAAAATTGATCCGTCAAATCTCTGGGCGCAGGATACCTATAAAAAAGTAAAAATAAGCTTTTAACAGCATATTCAGCATTAAAATCACCCAAATTGCCGCTGAGACATTCATTTAATCGTTGTTTATTCTGATAAATCCACTATTACCCATAATGTATATTATGTCTCATTAGAAAATGTGTGAGATATAATCAGAGTTATCTGTATTCATCAGCAGTCAATCTGTGGCTGTTCAGTATAGGCATTTAATATTTTCTATAAACTAATTTTTTTAAAAATAGTGCGCAAAATAGATGTATGTATTGAGCCTGCCCTTTGATAATAAAATCAGGTTCGATTATTTATAAGCACTTCAAAAAACAATATTTACGAAATCATAAATACTGTTTTTATCTGCACTTGTGTAGATACGGAACGTTAAAACAATTATTATTAGAAGTCCGCTTACGCTATGAATGTTTTATAAATCGCGTTTATTGATTTTTCGTAATCTTTTTCATCAACTCCTATGATGATGTTAAGTTCGGATGATCCTTGATCAATGACCCTGACATTAATTTTTTCTTCGGCAAGTGCGTTAAACAGTTTTGCTGCAACACCGATTTTATGCGACATCCCATGCCCGACGGTAGCTATCAAAGCAAGATTATTTATCACTTTGATACTGTCCGGGGACATCTCAAGTCTGATGTCTTCAAGAACATTTTCTTCAACATTAGCGAATGTTTTTGAATCAAGCACAATGCTCATTGAGTCAATGCCTGTTGGTGAGTGTTCGTAAGAAAGACCTTGCGCTTCGAGAATTCCAAGTATCTTGCGTCCGAATCCGCATTCCTTATTCATCATGCTTTTTTCAATATGAATCATTGAAAAAGCCTTGCGTCCGGCGATACCGGTAATAGTATGTTTTGTTTCTTCCGGTTCCGGACCGATAATTGTGCCGCTGTCTTCCGGTCTGTTTGTATTGCGGATGTTGATTTTTATGCCTTTATCGCGGCAAGGAACAATGGCTTCATCGTGAAGCACATTCGCGCCGCTGTACGAAAGTTCACGAATTTCACGATAACTGACATATGACATTGGCATTGCGCCTTCAACAATGCGCGGATCAGCCATCAGAAGACCGGAAACGTCAGTCCAGTTTTCATACATGTCGGCAGTGCACGCGTTAGCAAGAATAGCGCCTGTAATATCGGAACCTCCCCGCGTAAAAGTTTTTAAATTGCCCTTTGTATCGGAACCGTAAAATCCAGGAACAACGTATATTTTATTTTCATCGGATAATCTTTCCTTTATTTTTTCATATGATTCAGCAAGGACTCTGTATCTGTTGTCAAAAGTTATCATTGGATAAGAGTCAACAAACTCACCGTTGAGAAAATCCGCCATGATCTTGGCGCATAAAAATTCACCTCTGCTAACGAGATAATCTTCAGAAATATCCTGGGGATTGTTGCGAAGCTGGGTCTCAAGCAATGCGAGATCATTTTTTACCGCTGCATCGCTCAACTTAAGATCT
>JBFZEW010000347.1:0-6134 GCA_041306665.1 Spirochaetota bacterium
AAATTTCTAATCAAGTCAATATAATTTTTTAATCAGGATATATTGAAATCAAATTTACAGAGTATTTTTTAACAGAATAATCGCACTAATTATTTGAATTCCGAGTTTATAAAATTTTTTAAAATAGCGACAACTTTGTTGACATAAAGTGATCGATAGATAAAATACTTGATATGGATACGAATAATCTTATACCACTATTAGGAAAAGAGTCTTCCAATCCGGAAGTCCAAAAAATCCTTACATCCGGAGACCAGAAGGTAAAACTTAAACTTCCGGCTGGCGACTTCCAAACCTATGCTGAGTTCAAGAATCTCGGTCTTTCACTAGTGTTTGAGGACTCTCAATATTTCGGAAAAAAAACAAATACTAAGCAACCGAAGAACGCGCTTATATTCATCGGTTTCTTTGCCTATTCGGAAGGTGAAGAGGGTTTTAGCCTCTTTGAGGGGGCGCTTCCAGACGGGCTTTCATTTGATCACTCCAGGCAAGTACTTGTGCGTGAGTTTGGCGAGCCCGTATTTCGGTTTCCGCCTTCCGGCGAGGTGGAGGAGGAGCGATGGGACCGTAAGGGATATAGAGTAATGGTGAAGTATGGAAAAGATCCAGAAACGCTTCTTATGGTATATTGCGGCATTAGGTAAATACTTTATTGACATGTTCACTCTGATAATATAACATTAAATTTCAAAAATTTATTCTAGCATTTTTTCATTGATTGGGAAATTATAACATACTTGAAAAACAATCATGCATCATTAAATGAAAAAAATTTTTGGAGATCAATAAATGATTAACAAGAAAGCTTTTTCAAGAAAATTCATCAAATACATCATGCCAATACTATTAGTAATTTTTTTTCTGACTGGAGCAGCGGCAGTAAAAACAATTGAAACGAAAAATAAAATCAAAGAACTTTTCAGAATGAACAAAACGCTTCAGCTGGAGGGCTATTATACCGCGGAATTTGAATTTAAGATGTTAGGCATAGCTTATTATCTCAGTAAAGGAAAATTCATTCAAGCGGAAAAGAAATTAAATCAACTGCATAATCAGCTTAAAACAAAAAACGGTCTTATAAAAATTCCATCTTTCAAAAATAAATCAGAAGAATTGCAATTCTATCTGAATCTGCAGAATGAAAAGACTGGAGCTTTCATGGATGATTCATATCCCTATTGTACTTATACCGGACCGACAGGAAACATTATCGCGCACATTCATTCTCTTGCGGAAGAAACAGGGCAGCCTTTAAAGCTTAAATATCCTTTAAAGTATATTGATAAAATCAACACTCCCGAAAAGCTGACAGCTTATTTCAATGATGTAGCAACTGTTTCATGGATAGCAGCGCGGCTGCCGCAGACCAGTTTTCATTTCACCCGCGACATTCTCAGTTTATTTTTAGAAGAAAATGACGTGACTGAACATAATTTATATTCCATTTCGCCTGAATTTAAACACGCCATGATTAAGTGGTTTTACGACTGGCAGGACTCCGAAACAGGTCTATGGGGACCAAAATCTTCCAGCGGTAAATTGAGAAAAAAAGACACAATGAATACAGCTTCCATAATTAAAGTCTTCATTAACACGGAAGGAAACAACATTTATGAAGAATTCCCTCTTCGCTATAAAAATGAAATGTGTAATTCATTTTTGGATGAAGCATTCAATGAAATTCCGCAAGATAACGAACCGGACGAATGGCATGAATGGAATCTGAAAATTCCCAAAACAATCAGAACGTTTACAAGATATTTCTGGAATGATATTTCCATTGAAACGAAAAACCGCTCTATTGAACTCATGAAATTTTATGTCGAAATACTATTTGCCAAATTTTATGTTTACGAGGAAGGCGCATTCACTAATTTTCCAAATGGACAGCACGCGGTACTTGACGCCGGCGGAATTTCTTTTTTTCAGGATATCGGAGCGTTTCCTGGCGAAAGACAGAAGAAGCTCTGGGGAAATCCCGAAAGCATGATAAAAGATTTTGGAATCTGCAGAATAAATTCGTTATCAGGAAAAGATTTTGAATTGATTTTCAGCTGCACAGATGTCAATTCAATCAGAATATATCAATCCAATCCTGTTTCCGACAGACTGACGTCGGGAGTAAGCGCCATCACTTATCCCAAAGCGAAAAAAGTTCTTGATATAATGGAACTGACTCCGCGCATGATGCATTGGCTCAGCGTTACAGATCAGTCAATGGGAAATTGGGTTTCAAAGCAGACTTTGATAAATGATCTTAACCGGCTTCAAACAGATGCAGTTCCTGTTTATGAAAATGGAATTCCGGAAAGAGAAGCGAACAGACTGCTGAATAAAAACGGCAAACTAGTGCTTATCGCGTTTGACATTTTGCAGCGTCCGAGATACAGGATAATTTTTGAAAAAAAATCAGATTTCAATTGAACATCTTTACTTGAAATATGCTTCTATCAACCTCATTGAAATTTCTAATTTTCCGATATTCTAATTTTCCATAATCGCTATTGTTGGAATTAACAATCATAATCATTCACACCCGGGTGCTTTTCGCAGGTCATGACGTCAATCGATCGACAGGCGTTTAAACAGGCGTCATTACAGGCATTTAGCATGGAAAATACATTCATCCGTTAAAGTTGTGAAATATTTCACAACTTTAACGTTTTTTTGCTTGACAATTTCACAGCCTTTTTGCACTATTTCTCTCATGAATAGAGAAATGCCAAAACCATCTCTTTCCAGAATATGCATGATTTACAATCTTCTGGGAGAACTCGAAAACGAAGGAATTACTCACATTTCTTCAACCGAGATAGGCGCGCGTCTTGGAATTAGCGCTCATTCAATACGGAAAGATTTCAGTTTTCTCGCTGAAACGGGAAACGCGGGTTCTCGATACGATGTTTCAAAGCTCAGAACGCAAATCGGGCATGAGCTGAAAATCAATAGAAAGCGCAAAGCATGCATTGCAGGTCTTGGAAGACTCGGAACAGCAATTTTAAATTACGACATGTTTTCACACAATGGATATGAAATAACAGCAGGATTCGACTCAAACATAAATATAATCGAAACGCTTAAAACTAACGTTAAACTATATCCTGCGTATCAAATTCCTGATATTATCAAAAACGAGCAAATTGAACTTGCAGTAATAGCCGTACCTGCGGACGCTGCGCAGCTCACAGCAGAAAGACTAGCCGCAGGAGGAATCAAAGGTATTGTAAATTTTTCACCGGTTGTAATAAATCTTACTGATGATTCAATATTAATATCAAACATTGATGTTGTCAAAGAATTTCAGGTTTTGTCCGCCTTTATCGGACTGAATGAAATAGAATAAATTTTAGGAGGCACATAATGGCCAGAGTATATAATTTTTCTGCGGGACCTTCAGTCCTGCCCGAAGAGGTTCTAAAAAAAGCAGCCGCTGAACTTCTTGAATATAAGGACACTGGAATGTCCGTAATGGAAATGAGTCATCGTTCGCCAATGTACGAGGCGATTATACATGAAACAGAAGCTGATCTTAGAAAACTGATGAACATTCCCGCAAACTACAAAGTTCTTTTTCTTCAGGGAGGCGCATCTGCGCAGTTCGCCATGGTGCCCATGAACATGTTCAGAAAAACCAAGAAAGCTGATTTCATTCATACGGGTCAGTGGTCAAAAATGGCCATTAAAGAAGCTCAGCGTTACGGCACTGTCAACATTGTAGCAAGCTCTGAAGATAAAGTATTCAATTACATACCGGAAATCGATGAAAAGAAATTTTCTCCCGACGCGGATTATTTCCATCTTGTTACTAACAATACAATTTATGGAACCAAAATTCCGAAAATTCCAAACACAGGCAATGTGCCTATTGTTGCCGACATGAGTTCCAACATTTTAAGCGAACCCTATGATGTTTCCAAGTTCGGAATCATTTTTGCCGGTGCGCAAAAAAATATCGGGCCTGCCGGTTTAACAATTGTCATCATCCGTGAAGATTTAATCGGATACTCAATGGATTTCACTCCGACAATGTTTCAGTATAAAACCCACGCTGAAAACGAATCAATGTACAATACTCCGCCGACTTATGGAATATATTTTGCGGGTCTAATGTTCAAATGGATGCTCGAACACGGCGGTGTTGAAAAAATGGCCGAGACTAATAGAAAAAAAGCCGCGATTCTTTATGATTTTCTTGATAACTCAAAATTATTCAACGCGACAGTTAAAAATCCTGATCACAGATCGATCATGAATATTCCTTTCATTACCGGGAACGAAGATCTCGATAAAAAATTCGTAAAAGAATCTGAAAAGAACTGCATTGTAAACATCAAGGGGCACAGATCTGTCGGCGGAATGAGAGCATCAATTTATAATGGAATGCCGGTCGAAGGAGTCCAAGCTCTTGTCAATTTCATGAAAAAATTCGAAAATGAAAATAAGTGAGGCTTCAGATGAAAATTCAAACTTTAAACAAAATATCATCTATTGGACTCAGCAGATTTCCACATGACTCATATGAAATTGCGTCTGAATTCAAAGAACCTGATGCCGTACTCCTGCGTAGCTTCAGCATGCACGACATGGTAATCTCCGAAAGCGTCAAAGCTATTGCAAGAGCCGGAGCTGGAGTAAACAACATTCCGGTAGAGAAATGCACTGAAAAAGGAATTGTCGTATTCAACACTCCGGGCGCGAATGCAAACGCGGTAAAAGAACTTGTCATCACGGGAATGCTCCTTGCAGCGAGAAGAATTCCCGCCGCACTTCAATGGACTGAAAGCCTTAAAGACAAGGGAGATGAAGTCCCAAAAATAGTTGAAAAAGGTAAAAGTGATTTCGCGGGATTCGAACTTCAAGGCAAAAAACTTGGAGTAATCGGACTTGGCGCAATTGGAGTAATGGTAGCAAACACGGCAGTTTCTCTTGGAATGAAAGTTTCGGGATATGATCCGTTCATCTCAGTTGATAATGCGTGGGGACTTGCGAATGATGTCGCAAAATGCATCAGTCTTGATCATCTTCTTGCTGACTGCAATTTCATTTCAGTTCATGTTCCTTTAACCGACAGTACTAGAGGGATGTTCAATTCAGAAAAGTTTAAAATCATGAAGAAAGGCACAACTCTGTTGAATTTCGCGCGAGGCGGGCTTGTCAATAACAAAGACATTAAAGAAGCAATTGAAAGCGGCATAATCGACAGATATGTTACCGATTTTCCTGAAGAAGAATTAATCAGCATGAATAATGTAATCTGTATCCCTCATCTCGGCGCATCAACCGAAGAGGCAGAGGACAATTGCGCCATGATGGCTGTTGATCAGTTAAGAAACTTTTTAGAATTCGGCAACATAAAAAATTCCGTTAATTTTCCAGACTGTGAACTTCCAGTATCGTCAAAATACCGGCTTGTCATCGCGAATAAGAACATTCCAAACATGGTTGGTCAGATCACGACCAAACTCGCGGCGAAATCGATAAATATTGCCGACATGATTAACAAACACAAGGGAGAACTGGCATATAACATCATTGATATTGACCAGGAAATTACCCAGGAACAGATAGACGCAATCCGTAAAATAGAAGGCATTCTGACTGCAAGATTTTTAAAAAACTAATTTAACTTATAAGAGGTGAATATGTATTCCATATACAGACCTGATGACAAAAACAAAGACAAGACACCCGTGATTTTCAGAATAATTTTTCTTGCTTCCGGTATGCTTGTCGGATTTCTGCTATTACGGATATTTTTCACCTCTTATAAAGTTACTGATATTTCAATGGAACCAACTTACAAACCTGGAGACTACATAATTCTATTCAAGCTATTTAAAACAGATGCTAACACTCCGGTTGTGATTAAATCACCTCTTGAGGACGGGAAATTTTATTTCTGCCGCATTGCGGCAAAAAGCGGTGATTCAATTCAGCTCATAAATAAGGAACTTTTCATCAATGATGAACAATATCAGCCGGGAGTAAAAATCAATTCAACGGACGTCAGAATATTTTCATCTGATTTTTCAACACGCGATAACACTGAAAAAATAAAAGTTCCCGAAAAACAAGTTTTTGTGATCGGCGATAACATTGACCGCAGTTATGACAGCCGTTTTTTCGGAACAATT
>JBFZEW010000348.1:0-3378 GCA_041306665.1 Spirochaetota bacterium
GCGGCTCCGCAGATCAATATTTCAAAAAGAATTGTTACGATTGAACTTTCGGCTAATGATTTTGTCAGCCGTTTCGTTTTAATTAACCCGGAAATTACCTGGAACTCCGGAGAAACAATTCCGTATGAAGAAGGCTGTCTGTCAGTACCGGGTATTTATGAAGACGTAATCCGGCCGCTTGCCGTTAAAATCGAAGGTTATGATGTTGACGGTAAAAAAATTAAATATGAAGCGGAAGATATTCTGGCAAGAGTGGTTCAGCATGAAATTGATCATTTAAATGGAATTCTTTTTATTGACAGAATTGAAGATTACATAAAAAAAGAATACAGTAAAGAGCTTAAAAAAATTAAAAAAATGAACAGGGATTAATGAAGATTGGATTTTTCGGCACGCCTGAAATAGCATCATATACGCTGAACGCTCTCTCGGAAAAACATGAAGTTGTATTCGCGGTAACATGTCTTGATAAACCTCAGGGAAGATCACAGAAAGTCTGCACCACTCCGGTAAAAATCTGCGCAGATGAAAACTGCATTGAGCTTATTCAGACTGAAAACTTGAAAGACCCTCTTTTCCTTGATACGCTTAAATGCTTTAACGCAGACATATTCGTCGTCGTTGCTTTCGGTTATATTATCCCGCGCGGTATTTTTGAAATGCCGCGGCTTGGAACGCTTAATCTGCATCCTTCACTGCTCCCGAAATACAGAGGAGCGGCGCCTGTGCAGTGGGCGCTGATTAATGGCGAGACGAAGACCGGCGTTACAGTGCAGATGATAAATGAAAAGCTCGATGCCGGCGACATTGTGCTTCAGCGTGAAATAAAAATATTGCCTGAAATGAATTCCTCTGACTTATATGAAATTGTTCTTCCGCTCGGCGCTGAAATGCTTCTCGAAGCGCTTGATGGTCTTGATTCAGGACTGTTGATTCCCCGCAAGCAGAACCATGATGATGCAACCTACTGCGGAAAAATCGACAGGGAACTTGCAATGATTGACTGGAAAAACCCGGCGGCGTGCGTGCATAATTTGGTGCGGGGACTGAATCCAAAACCCGCGGCATGGACGGAATTCCGCGGTAAAAATCTGAAAATCTGGAAAACTTCCGTATTCACGGATGTTTTAGATTCTTCACTTGAACCAGGCGAAATCAGGGTACATGAAAAGAAAAGACTTCTCGCTGGCAGCTCTGATGGAATAATTGAAATTCTTGAACTTCAGCCGGAGAACAAAAAGAAAATGGACTCACTTTCTTTTATTAACGGGTCTCATCTTACTGAAGGCGAAAAACTGGGGTGAGCGAAAAGGCAATTAATAATTTATAATTAATAATGAATTATTGAGAGCGATTACTTTAATAATTATTATCCATTAGTTTTCAATTGTTTTTTCTCCTGATTACTGATTACTGTTCATTGATTACTGATTACTGATTACTGTTCATTGATTACTGATTACTGATTACTGTTCACTGTTCACTGTTCACTGTTCACTTTTCACTTTTCTCTTTCATCTTTTTCTCATCTGCGACTCCAATCATTTATTATTCGATGTGTAAATGCACGATTTTAATGAATATATATTGACAAATTCGAAAAGAATATGATAATTTCAAAATAATATGGGAAGAAAAGATGAACCTGGCTGGAAACAGGAACGAAGAGTAAAAAGACAGCAAAAAGAAGCTGACACGGGATTTTTCAGCGCGAAAGAAAACGATTTCGCGGTTGAAAAACAGAAAGCCCGTGATTTACGAAGTTCTCCATGGTGGAAAAAGAAAATCGCGGCGGGAAAGTGTTACTATTGCGGAAAGGATTTTCATCCTTCTGAATTGACAATGGATCATAAAATCCCTCTCGCAAGAGGCGGAACATCTGAAAAGATAAATATTGTGACTGCGTGCAAGGATTGTAACAATAAAAAGAAATATTTACTGCCTGTGGAATGGGAAGAATATCTGAATAATATAAAAAATACGGAATAATGCCGATAATATATAAGATATTTGTTAAATATCAAAGAAACATTCTGGGAATCAGGTCATTAATGTTTCTAATTAGTTTTTCAGCAGAAATGTATAGCTGTTACTGTGCGCAATATTTCATTCATTGAGTTTCAAGGATAAACTTCATAATCAGGAAGGATAAATGGCCGGAGTTCAGAATCAGAGTGTCAAAAAAGGTGAAATTCTCTTTTTACAGGGAAGCAGTTATGATTACATGTACTATCTTCAAAGCGGTACCGTTGAAGTTCTTGCGGCATCTGACGAATATAGCGGAATGGACAGAGCCCTGCTTCTGAAGAATAGCAAAAGAGTCGCAATGACATCTGATTCAACTTTTATTCCGGGTTTTCACGGAAAAACCGTCCGTGCATTCACTGACTGTTCAGTTCAGAAGATTTCCCTTCCGCAGAAAGGCATTCGTCAGTTCGCTATCGCAAATCCTGTTCAAGCTATTACCATGATGACTCATCTCTGCAAGCATATCGAAACCGCGTATTCTGATTATGGAAAAATTTCCAATTTATACAGCTCGCTTTGCCGCATTTATGATAATCTGCTGATACTTTTCGCTGAACTTTCAGGTGTTAATCTGCCGCAAAGAATCGCGCCTGATGCGCAGTCGCTGCAAAGGGCAATAGCATCAGCGCAGCTCCCGACCACTTTTGACATAAATTTCATCATTTCCGATAAGAGTGATCTTCTTGGCAAAAAATATCAAATGCAGGGAAAAAATATTAATGATGTTCTCAATAAAGAGGAATACGCTTTTTTTAAAAGATTTCTGAAAGTTGATAAAAATAATTTCGCTCTCTTAATTAAAGCTGACCCTGATATTGCCTGTTACATTTTCAACAAAATGTCCGAATATTACAGCGGAATTCTTACTTTAATGCAGCAGAATTATGAATATCTTGATCACTGCATGGATAAACTTTTCGGTGAAGAAGATTCACTTTTTGAGGTTCTTTTCAAAAAAGGAATAATCAAAGATATTCTCGGATCAGGAAGAGTGAATCAGTCATTTGTCAATCAGCTTGGTTCTGTTGTTTCAAAATTATTTTCGACATATACTGAAATTTCAGGTGATAACGTATCAGGACTGTTTCCGGGATTAAATTTAATTTCTAAATACGCCCAGACCGAAAATTCATCGGCTGCTGCCGCAAAAGCCTCGGCGGCCGGGACATCTAACGAGTCAGCCGATTCAATTTTACGATTATACCAGAATTCACTTCAGCAGATTTTTAAATTCACAATGGCGGATGATGAACTTCAGCGTAATCTTTTAATGCATCTCGGTCAGTTTAAGAAAATGGAAAATCCTTTTACTACTGAAGCGGACGGACGTAAAGTCAGGCGTTTCATCAC
>JBFZEW010000349.1:0-8538 GCA_041306665.1 Spirochaetota bacterium
TGTATAATTTACTATGTCAGGAAAATATTTTGTTAAAGCAAGTGCTCCGATAAGCGATGTGAAAATCCCAAATTGAGCAGCTGCTCCGAGTAACAAAGTCTTCGGATTAGCAATTAGCGGACCAAAATCTGTCATTGCTCCAACTCCCATAAAAATCAATAACGGGAACAAACCAGAAGCGACACCAAAACTGTAAATAGTGCCTAAAAATTTGTCAGAATAATGAACGGTATATTGAAAAACTTCACCTGTATTCGCATTTATTCCATTTAAAAGAACATTTGTTACATGAGCCATATCAGCAATAGGAATGTTTGAAAGCAAACCCCCAAAACCTATTGGAATTAGTAAAAGAGGTTCAAATCCTTTAACAATACCGAGATACAGCAAACCCATGCTTATAACAATCATTAGTAATTCACCGGATACAAAACCGAAAATCATATTTTGACTTTGTGTAAATCCGTAAATACCGGTTGATTGCCATAAGTCTATTAAATTACTTAATATATCCACAATTAACCCCTTCTTAATTAATTTATTGTTGCTATTAACTGACCGGTAGTAACTTTATCTCCCGGAGCTACGGCTAAGTGCGACACATGACCCGATATTGGAGATTTTATTTCTGTTTCCATTTTCATAGCTTCAATAGTAACCAAAACATCGCCTTCTGAAACATGATCTCCTACATTTTTAAGTACTTTCATAATTGCTCCAGGCAGCGGTGAATTAATAGGCTTTGAATCAGCTGTTTCCGCGACTGGGACATTTGAAGATTTTTCAGAAATAGCTTCAAGACCTTCTTTGATTTCATATTTAAGTGATTTTCCATTAACGGTAGCCTTATCACCTTCAAGTACTATACCGTATTTTTTATTATTCACTGTAACTGTAAATTCATTTCCTGAAGATTTTTTATCAGCAGATTTAACGTTTTTATAAACACTGACAGTTGCTTTTCCCTGAAGAAATGTGATTCCTTTTTCTTTGCAGGTTGCTGCGATAAAAATATTTTCATCAGTGGCTTCAATGTTCGCGTCTTTAAGAAGTTTTTTCGCAGGTTCTACGCCTTTTTTCGGATCTTTATCGTCAATATCAACTGAGAGTGCTGTTGTCGGCTGAAGACCAAGCTGCTCAGATGAAAGCTTTACAATTTGAGGATCAGGAGCAATCGGAGTTTTCCCGAAATATCCAAGAACCATTTTACCGTATCCGTCAGCGATTTTTTTCCATGGTCCGATAATTACATTATTATATGCCTGCTGGAAATAAAATTGAGATACAGGAGTAACAGAAGTTCCAAAACCGCCTTTTTCAACAACTTCTCCCATTGCATGAATAATTGCAGGATATTTGTCCATCATGTTGTTATCACGCATCATTTGCGTATTTGCAGTTAACGCTCCGCCGGGCATTGGTGAAAATGGAATTAACGGCTCAACCGCTTTCGCTTCAGGAGGCATGAAATAATCTTTCATACATTCTTTTAAAACTTCTTCCGCTTCACGCATTTTATCTATATCGATTCCAAGATCATATTCTGTTCCGCGAAGAGCGTGCCACATTGAAATTACATCACTCTGGCAAGTACCGCCGGAAACAGGCGCCATTGAAAGATCAAGACCGTTCGCGCCGCCTTCAAGAGCTGCCATGTAGCATGTAATACATGTTCCTGCAGTATCATGTGAATGAAAACGAATTGGAATATTTGCAGGAACCATTGCGCGTGCCTGTTTAATTGTTTCTCTAATCACCATTGGAGTTGAGGTTCCTGAAGCATCTTTGAAACAGACAGAATCGTATGGAATTCCGGCATCAAGAATTGCTTTAAGTGTTTTCACGTAAAATTCAGGCGTATGAGCTTTATCTGAATGAGGCGTGTCAGGCGGAAGAGACATCATTGTTACAACTACTTCATGTTTTAATCCAGCATCATGAATACATTGACCCGAATAAATTAGATTATTTACGTCATTAAGCGCATCAAAATTTCGGATTGTAGTAATTCCGTGTTTTTTAAATAATTGAGCATGCAGCTTGATGATGTCTCTCGGCTGCGATTCAAGACCTACAACATTTACGCCTCTTGCAAGAGTCTGTAAATTCGCGTTTTTTCCTGCTGTCTGACGAAATTTATCCATCATGTCAAAAGCATTTTCGTTAGTATAAAAAAATGGAGACTGGAACATTGCTCCGCCGCCTGCTTCAAAATGATTAATTCCCGCTTTAGCCGTAGCTTCAACAGCCGGCATGAAATCATTTGTTAATACTCTTGCTCCGTATACAGATTGAAATCCATCCCGGAACGCTGTAATCATAACATCAACTTTTTTCTTTGCCACATTATCCTCCTTATTTGTTTCTCATTGAAACTGCAGTTGCAATTGCTAACGCTATTTCTGCATCATTTGACATTACCGGAACAGCTGCTTTCTTTTCTTCAACTTCCGGAATTATCTTATTGATTAATTTAAGAACTACACTCATTAAATTCATGGCGAATACAAGAACTATCAGAAAACTGAATACCACTGACATTCCAATAATCATGAACTCAAAACCCTGATTTATCATGTTATGTCCCCCGCTAATATTTTTATTTCCAAGCCGTCACTCAATTTTAAAATTAGAGTTCCGTCACTGGATATATCTTTTACTTTCCCTTCTGTAATTAAATTACCATTATTGATAGTAATTGTTTTTCCTGAAAATGGAAAATAACTAAGATATTCATTTTTAATAAAATTAAATCCATTTGAAATGAATTTGGTATAATCATTAAAAAAGTCAGTTAAAATATCAATAAGAAAATCACTTTTTTCAAATTTAATGCCTGTTTCTGCAAAGAGAGAAGTTGCGGGTTTTTCTGCCAGTTCAGGAAAAAAATTTATATTAAATCCTGTTCCAAGAACTATTCCGTTAAATTTATTTCCTGTGAATGAAACTTCACTCAAAATGCCGCAAATTTTTTTACCGTTAATTAAAACATCATTCGGCCATTTTATTTCTGGAACAATATTGTATTTAACAAGTATGCGGCACAGAATTACTGACATGTATTGAGTTAAATTCGCGAGTGGAAGCTGTGTAACAGATCCTTCAGGCTTAAGTACGATTGAAAAGTAAAGATTTTGCTCTGACGATGAAATCCACTTTCGTTCCAAACGTCCTCTGCCGTTTAGCTGAATATTTGCCGTTATTATTGTTTTATCCTGAATCGATGTAATATTTTCCAATCCGTATAAATTCGTTGAATTTATTGAATCAAATTGGATTAAATTATAATTCAGTTTTGTTAATAAATCAAAATTCATTTATTTCCCAAAAGTATGCAATATACTTTATTGACGATATTCTGCTAATTTATAAAAACTGTAAATTATTTTAAATTATAAAATGCAAAATATTTCATTAAATAATTAAATCATTGTTATACATTCCAATGAAAACTTTGATTAATCAGTATTTATTTCAAACAATGATAGAATAAAAATCAGTAAAAAGATTTGACAACAGTCATAATAATTTTAATATAAAACAAATTAAAAAGGAGTGCAATTTATGAAGAAACATTTAGTTTTTTTTACTATTTTGACAATGCTGACTGTTTTGGCGTGTGATGATACAAAAGACTCTTCAACAAATAACACCTCCCGCCAGGCAACACAGAACGAATTAACATCAGCCGGAGAAGCTCTAAATTTACTAAAAAACAATTCCACGGAGATTCAGTCTTGCGCAGATGGCAGTACAATAAATGGCGCGGATAAAGGCGGCAGCGGAACAGCGGTAGTTTCAGTAACCGGAAATAACTCATTATCGACAATCACAGTAACATTCACGAACTTCCGTTTCGATTCATCCCAGACAGAAGCATTAAATGGAACAATGACCATGGTTGTAGCAATTAACCAGGATCAAACAATAATGACAATTGATTATTCAGGTAATTTAACCTATGGTTCTGATTCAATTGTTTTTAATTTCACAATTATATTTGATTTAAATGATATGGAAAATTCAACTTTCACTGGATATTTAATTATAAACGGAGCGCAAGTAGATATTGAAAATTTAACCTGAATCCAATATGATTATTATAAAAAACCCGGTATTACCGGGTTTTTTATTTATTCGGTATTTTAATTATTCTTTTTTCCGGATCTCTGTTTTGTCTAAAAATAATTGCAACATTTCCAATTCGGCCGACTATGTCTGAATTTGTTTCTTTACATAACTGATCGGTCAATTCGCTTTTTTCATCTTTAAAATCTACAAATTTTATTTTTACAAGCTCATGACTTACGAGAGCTTCTTCTGCAGCTTTTAATAATGCAGGCGTAATTCCGCCTTTCCCAATTAAAATAACCGGATTGTAGTGATGAGCCTGAGCCCGGAGAAATTTTCTTTGCGCGCCTGTTAAATTTGACATCTATCCTCTATTGACTGTAAACTTGAACGATTCTTTACGCTGGTATATTTTTGAGCAAGCTATTTTTTTTTCAGCGGACTCATCTGCCTTAGAGTACTTACAACTTTCGCGAGTTTTTCAACTACATATTTAATATCTGCTTCTTCGTTAGTTCTTCCGAATGAAAACCGTATGGAACCGTGAGCAGCTTCAATATCAGTATCGATTGCCGTAATTACATGTGAAGGGTCAAGCGAACCTGTAGAGCAGGCACTGCCTGTTGAAACTTTTATTCCATCCATGTCGAGTCCAAGAAGTATTGATTCACCTTCAATATATTTAAAAGAAATGTTACTTGTATTTACTTTTCGCGGTGAATTTTCTGCATGTATTTTAATGTCATCGATTTCATTCTTAACCTTAATTTCAAAAGAATCACGCAATTTTTTTAAATATTTAATTTCTGTATCAAGATGTTCATTCATATATTCAGCGGCAGCTCCATAGGCTACGATTCCGGTAGTATTTTCCGTTCCTGCCCGGAGACCACTGCCCTGATGACCTCCATGAAACAATGGAGTAATAAACTTTTTCGCTTTCGAAATGTCTTTAATATATAAAAGTCCAATACCCTTCGGCACATACATTTTGTGCCCTGAAAAAGATGCAGATGATATCGGCAATGTTTTTACGTCAAAATGCATCATTCCCGCAGCTTGAACTGCGTCCGTATGGAAGAAAATTCCTTTTTCAAGAGCGATTTTCCCGAGTTCTTCAATCGGCTGAATTGTTCCTATTTCATTATTCGCCGTCATAATGGAAATTAATTTAGTAGTTTCCTTAATAACTTTTTTCAAATCCGCCGGTTCAACTAAACCAAGATGATTTACCGGAAGATAGGTAACTTCGACTCCATTTTTTTCGAGAAATTTCGCTGTATTTAAAACAGAAGGATGTTCTATATTAGAAACTATTACATGCGGTGTGAATTTATAATCCTGAAACAACACTGATTTTAATATTGTATTATTAGATTCCGTCGCGCATGAAGTAAAAATAAAATCATTGACATCTCCATTAAAAAAAGATGCCACTTGTTCAGTCGCAATGCTGATTTTTTCTTTTACGGTTCTACCGGTCTCATGCATTGAACTGGGATTTCCGTAATTCATGAGCATGTCTTCTATAGCTAAAATTACTTCCGGAAGAATCGGCGTTGTCGCGTTATTATCAAGATATACGTTTCTCATTTTAACCTCATATTACTCAGGCTTATATATTGATTCTGAATAATATTTATCAGCGTATTTTTTATGAACTTCCATTGCCTTGTCTTTACATTGTCCGCAAACAGTTGAAATCTTTGTTCTCTGCTGAAGTGTTTCAAAATCAACCGCGCCTTCAAGTACTTCCATTCTGATGTCTTCTTCGGAAATGTTTAAACAATTACAGATGATTTCAGCATCCTGCTTTTTTAAAGGATTTGCAAGCTTATTTTTGTCAAAATAATCATCAATTGCCGCCTGAAGAGCTTTATCTCCCAAAACAGAACAATGAATTTTATTAGCTGGAAGCCCTCCAAGATATTTTATAATATCTTCCGGTGTAATTTTATATGCTTCTTCGAGAGTCATTCCTCCATCTTTAAGAACCATTTCTGATAAAGCAGATGTTGAAGCAATTGCCGACGCGCAGCCGAAAGTTTTCCATTTAAAATCAGTAATTATACTATTGTTCACTTTAATCATTATCAGCATCATGTCACCGCAGGCAGGAGACCCAACTTCGCCCTTTCCATCCGCATCATAGGTTTCCGGATCTTCTTTCCATACATTTTTAGGATTCTGAAAATGACTTTTTACGTTATCATTATATGCCCAATTAGTTGACATTTGATACTCCTTTCTATAAATTTTCTATGTCTGAAAGCGACACTTGAATTAATATTTCTTTAAATTGACTGTTTATTTTTTTCCATAAGTTTTTAGATGAGCAGTTCTTTGATTTGCATAACATACTGTCATCTGCAGTGCAATCAACAATATTCAACGGTCCGTCAAGAATTTCAATTATTTCCAGAAGATTTATTTCGTTCAATGACCGACTTAAAATAAATCCTCCGCCTTTGCCTTTGCTACTGATTAAAATATCAGCTTTTTTCAGCGCATGAAAAATATTTTCCAAATATCTTACAGAAATCTTTTCTCTTTCTGATATATCCTTTATCGAAACCGGGCTTTGTTTGTAATTTTTATTTAAATCTAAAATCGCTCTAACAGCATATCTGGTTTTTGTTGATAATTTCATTTTTCCTCATTTGTAAAATATATGTCAAATATAACAAGGAATAGAAAAAAATCAAGCAATATAT
Organism: Spirochaetota bacterium; assembly: GCA_041306665.1. Taxonomy (GTDB): domain Bacteria; phylum Spirochaetota; class UBA4802; order UBA4802; family JAFGJZ01; genus JAFGJZ01. Next base: position 6,786 of record JBFZEW010000349.1, read on the forward strand.
CACTAATTTTATGATATTTAAAACATACTTGAACAATATTCTATTTAGTATAAAGAATAAACAAGAATATTTTAATATTACACAAAAATAATATGATATATTAAATCAAAAATACACTAAGGGCCTTCATCGTATCGCTACTTGAATATTTTGCATTCAATCCTACAGATCGAGAGTATAAAATTTGAATTTTACATTTTCCGCCTCAACAGCAACTGAAGCTGAAAATTCACTTGAAATCTCAATATCTTTAAAAGTCCATTTTAAAACATTAGTTTTTTCATCATTCAATAATACAGCATTAGAATTCGGCAAAATAGAAACAGTAAATTGATTAAGAGGATAGGACAGGCCTTTTCCATGCGCTTTGATATAAGCTTCTTTTCTGGTCCAGCAGGTATAAAATGCATTCTTTTTTAATTCATTTGGTATCTCTTGAAATGCAATTTTCTCATCAATAGAAAAAAATTCATTTATAATGTCTTCAAATGATAAAATCTCTCGCTTTTCCTGAACATCCACTCCAATATTTTTATCTTTAGCGATAGCAAATATAATGTAGTTAGCAGAATGAGACAGATTAAATGTAATTTTTTCAGGATTGATTTTTTCATTAAGAAAAGGTTTACCAAATTCATTATTAATGAAAACAATGTCTTCAGGTTTTACAAATAAATATCTGCTTAAAATTATTTTAATTCCCGCTCTTGAAATAATATTATTTATTCGGTCATTTTCAAAGATAAAGGCATCGGCCTTTTTTTGTTCTTCTATATTAAGAAATTCTCGCAGAATGGGAATTTTATCTTTATTATCACTGGCTTGTATCAGATAAATGTGAACATCGTTCGCAGATATAGATAAGTTAACCAAAAAATTGCTCCAATGCACTTATTATAAAAATTAGTTATTAAACTGGTTTTAGGGAACAAAAAAGATTATTTGAAACATTAAATTTTTAAATATTATTACTATATAATTACATTTGTTTATATATTATTATCTTTCCTTTTCAGGTAAATTTTGTTTTCTGGAAAATGCAGCTCTCTGCATTTTAGCCCTTTCCTGTATGTTATTTGTTTTGTTTATATTTTCGTTATTTCCATTTAAAAAATCTGTTAAACTTTTTATTGTCGGATGCGTAAATAACTCTATGATAGATATCTCCTGGTTTAAATCTTTCTTTAAACGCGTTTGAACCTCCGCCATTAAAAGAGAGTGACCACCAAGATCAAAGAAATTATCTTCGATTCCAATATTATTTGTTTTAAGAATATCCGACCATATATCATAAACTGCTGTTTGAATCTCATTTTCCGGCTTTTTACTATTTGGTTTTGATGATATTTCTTTAATGTCAAAAATTAATAATTTTTTGTCAATTTTTCCGTTTGGTGTCCGTGGAAATTCTTCCAATTTTACAAAAGCAGAAGGTATCATATATTTCGGAAGATTAACATTCATTGAATTAACGATTTGGTCATTCTCAATCTGAAAATTATCCGTAATCTTTATAAAAGCAATTAATTTTTCATCAAGATCGCTGAATTTTTGAATTTTTACAACAGCTTCATTAATACCGTCTATTTGACATAGAAGCTTTTCAATTTCACCTGGTTCAATTCTGAAACCGCGTAATTTTATCTGATCATCTATTCGGCCGGCAAGTTCTATGTTCCCATTATTTACAAATCTTCCTAAATCGCCTGTTTTATAAATTGGCTTATTCTTAGGTCCAAGTATGAATTTATCA
>JBFZEW010000350.1:0-4559 GCA_041306665.1 Spirochaetota bacterium
AACAGATATCGAAGATTATCAGCCGTGCATTAGATGCGGAAGATGCGTCGATGCATGTCCCATAAACCTGCTTCCGCTAGACATGGCGAACGCAGCCGAATTCTCAAGATTTGACCTTACAGATAAAATGAATCCGCTTGATTGCATAATGTGCGGTTCATGCGCCTATGTCTGCCCTTCAAGACGGCCGATAAGCCACTTTATCAAACTTGCGCAGATACATTTAAGAAATAACAAATAATGGAAATGTAAATGTCTATGGAAATCAAAGAAAAACATTTAATACTTTCTCAGGCCCCTCACATTCATTCCAGCCAAAACGTAACAGTAATAATGTGGATTGTATTCGCATCACTGATGCCTGCGGCGATTAATTCTGTCATGATTTTCGGAACAAATGCATTGATAATTATGCTGCTTTCAGTCGCTGCCGCGATTTTAGCAGAGTTGTTAATACGCCTGTTTCTGAAAAGAAGTCTTACAATTCATAACGGATCTGCTGCCGTTACCGGACTTCTCATGGCGATGAATGTTCCGCCTCAATCAGCGTGGTGGCTGGCGCCTATCGGTTCTTTTTTCGCGATAATCATTGTAAAAGAACTTTTCGGAGGATTGGGGTTTAACATTTTCAACCCTGCGCTTGCAGCAAGAGCTTTTTTAATGGCATCGTGGCCGGCGGAAATGACGACAAAATGGTTTACTTTTAAAAATGGAAGCATTCTTTCCGGCAACATTGATATGGTTTCATCGGCATCAATATCCCAAAACGCAATCGACGCGATCAGCGGAGCAACTCCCCTTCAATCATTAAAGGCAGTTCCGGCTATTGCGGCACAAACTGGATTAGACCCCGCGGAAATGTACCATGTTCTTATATCGAACAATATGTTAAAATCACTCGCATGGGGCAATATCGGCGGAGTAATCGGAGAAACGTCAGCTATCATGCTTTTAATCGGCGGCGCTATTCTGCTTTTAACAAAAATAATCAAGTGGCATATTCCGGCGGCATATATCGGAACTTTTTCAATTATAATTCTTACATATTACTCTGTAACAGGATTCGACGTTCCATTAAAAATGCTTCTTTTCCATCTCCTTTCAGGCGGACTCATGTTAGGTGCGTTTTTCATGGCGACTGACATGGTTACAGCTCCGATAACCGAAAAAGGTATGATTATTTTCGGCGCAGGATGCGGAATTCTGACTGCTATTATCCGATTATACGGCGGTTATCCCGAAGGAGTATGCTACTCTATTCTGCTGATGAATGCTGTTGTTCCGCTAATTGACAGATACATCAAGCCGAAAGTTTTCGGAACTACGGGCAAATAGGATTTAATTATGAAAAATTTACTGAAACCTACAATTGTACTTGGAACAATAGCTCTAATTTCCGGAATTACACTTGCCGCATTGAACACTATTACAAGCAGCAGAATTGAAGCATTGAGCCGTGATAAGGAGCAGCGCGCATTAGCACAGGTTCTTCCGGGATATACAAATATCGTAGAAAAAGAAAAATCAATTAATGGCAAAGCAGCATCATACTGGGTCGGCGAAAAACAAATTGATGGCAAAAAACAATTCGGCTATGCATTCATCGCATCTAAATCAGGTTATTCCGGTGATGTAGTTTCAATGATCGGAGTGAGTGAAAAGTTAATTATTGAAGGAATTTTTATTCTTCAGCAGACAGAAACACCAGGACTTGGCTCCAGAGCCGAAGAGGTAATTTCTGATTTGAATTTCTGGGATTTTTTAGCCGGGAAAAAAGAGGCGGAGAAGAAAAGACCATGGTTCCAGCGTCAGTTTACAGGATTAAACAGTGCGGCTGAAATGAAAATTGTTAAAAAAGGCAACTGGACTGAATCGAACAAAGACGAACTTTTAAAAAATAATGAAATTACCGCCATTACAGGCGCAACAATAACAACATCTGCGGTTAAACGAAGCATTGAAGCAGCGGTGAACGACTTCAAAGACATTATCAAACCTGCGGATGACGGAGTCGACAATGAAACTATTAAATGAATTTACAAAAGGCATCTGGAAAAAAAATCCGATACTTGTAATCGGCATTGGTCTATGTCCCGTACTTGCAGTAACATCTTCAGTAACAAATGCTTTATGGATGATGGTCGCAACGACCTTTGTACTCGTATGTTCAAATATCCTGGTATCAGCAGTTAAATCAATAACTCCGGGACACATTCGAATACCGATTTTTATTACAATTATCGCAACATTTGTAATCGTAGTTGAACTTGTTTTAAAAGCATATCAGCCTGAAGTATATAAAGCATTAGGTATTTTCATTCCGCTTATAGTCGTAAACTGTATCATACTTGGACGTGCTGAAGAATTTGCGTCAAAGAATACGATCATTCCATCTATAGCAGACGGATTAGGAATGGGATTAGGCTTCGGCTTAACTCTTGTTTTTTTAGCTTTTTTCAGAGAAATCTTAGGCGCTAACACGCTTTTAGGTTACACATTTATTCCCGGAATGCAGCCTGCAACAGCATTGATAATGGCTCCGGGCGGTTTTATTATTCTGGGGCTCATGCTCTGGGGAATGAACAAAATCAACAGCAAGAATAACTAATCGGAGCATTAAATGGAATTAAAAATATTTTTTACAATTCTATTATCAACAATATTCATTAATAACTATGTTTTATCGAGAACTCTCGGTACATGTCCTTTTCTTGGCGTATCAAAAAGACTTGATTCCGCGATAGGAATGGGTTTCGCTGTTACGTTTGTAATGACAATAACTTCATTCTTCACATATATAATATACAAATTTCTACTCATTCCGTTTAATCTCACTTACCTTAAAACAATAGTGTTTATTCTTGTAATTGCTTCAATTGTTCAGCTTGTTGAAATGATTATAAATAAATCATCACCCGCTCTATACCAGGCGCTTGGAATATTTCTTCCTCTAATTACGACTAACTGCGCTGTACTTGGCGTTGCCGTATTGAATATTGACTCAGGGTTTGTGACCGCGCAATTTGGATTGCTGAAATCACTTTTACAGGGATTCGGCGGAGGTGTTGGTTTTACTCTTGCTCTTATATTAATGGCAGGTATTCGCGAGAGACTTGAGTTAGCTGAAATTCCTGAAAACCTGAAAGGTATGCCGATTTCATTTATTCTTGCCGGCCTGCTGTCTCTTGCGTTTTTAGGTTTCGCCGGAATGACCATATAACAGGAAAAATAATGGAAATTAAAAATCCAACAGTAACACTTCTTGCAATAACTCCTAATGCAGAAAAAATAATTGAAGAAGCCGGAAGAACATGCTATCTCTCTGTAGACAAAATGACAGACACGACAACTGAACCGTTTATTCAACGAAGCATTCGAAACGCGCATTTATCAATAATTGAACATGCAAGCGCGACATTCCGCATTATCGGCGCCTCACGATCATTTACTCATCAGCTTGTAAGACACAGGCTCGCATCATTCAGCCAGCAGTCGCAGAGATATGTCAATGAAGAAGATTTCAATTACATTATCCCTGATTCAATTGCCGGGAACGAAGAAGCCGCTGCCGTTTACCGTGAGTTTATGAATAACTCTCAAACAACATATAAAAAACTTAGAGCATTAAACATTCTTAAAGAAGACGCTAGATTTATCCTTCCGAACGCGCTCGAAAGCGAAATTATATTTACTGCCAACTTTCGCGAACTCAGACACTTTTTTACTCTTCGCTTGGACAAACACGCACAATGGGAAATTCGCAAAGTAGCCTTTGCAATGCTGAAAATAATGATGCGTGAAGCTCCTGCCGTTTTTTGCGATTTCATTACTGATGAAGATAACTTTACTGCTTATACAAAATAGCAAGAATTTATCATTAATTAAGAGTTGACTTAATTCAATCAGGCTTATTTTATTAGTAATTCTTAAATCTATTCAGGACAAACAATGACACATAACCCGGAAATGTTTGAAGATACTGACTTAACCGCCAACATGGAAGACTACATGGAAACCATTGCGCTGCTGTCTGAAAATTCCAGAGTCGTGCGTGTCAAGGAAATCGCGGCAAGCCTTAACATTAAAATGCCGAGTGTTTCAGCTGCTCTTTCGAAGCTGAAAGAAAAAGGATTAATTGAATATGAAAAGTATGGATATGTCGAGCTGACTCCCGACGGCAGAGAGATTGCCGAGAAAGTTTACAGCAGACACCGTACAATCGCTGGATTTTTAACAACAATTTTAAATTTTACCGCTGAAGAAGCAAACGAAGAAGCATGTAAACTTGAACATTACTTTACACCAAAAACATGCAGAAACATTTCACGTTTCATGAAATTCTACATTAAAGAATCTGAAGCTAATGAACAATGGGTTTCGCGTCTGAAAAACTGTTTGAAGTGATTTTTTCTACGTTTTCTCGTCTTTTCCTTTTACAATTCCCAACCTTTTCTCAAGATATTCGACCTGTCTTTGATATTTTAATATAAATTTCTCGTAATTACTAATTTCTTCTTTTGGAATTTTCTCTTCATTTTCTTTTGCGTATTGTTTCAATA
>JBFZEW010000351.1:0-4541 GCA_041306665.1 Spirochaetota bacterium
TATTCTAAATGGAGAAAAACATGATCAGCGCTGGTAAGTTAAAAAATCACATAAAAATAGTCACAATTAAAGATATTAAAAGATTTTTCAGGGATACAACCGGTATCATCGCGGGTTGCGCCATCGCGGGATTCGGTCTCGCTTTATTTTTAATTCCGTACAAAGCCAGTCCGGGCGGTGCGGGCGGTATCGCGCAGGTATTTTTCTACATTTACGATTTTAAACCCGGCGTTGTAATGCTGATCATCAACATACCTTTGTTTATCATTGGAATGCTCATATTCGGCAAAACATTCGGAATCAAGACGCTCATTGGAATGTTTTTCCTTTCAATATTCACTGATTTTTTCTCTTCGAAAACATTCACAGAATTAAATGTTTTGCAGGATTTTATATACAGAATTAACGAACAGACTGTATCATTCACGGACATTTATCTTCTTGGCGTAATTGCAGGTTCGCTTCTTCTCGGAGCGGGCGTCGGCATTGTCGTAAAATTCAACGGCTCAACAGGCGGAAGCGACATTCCGGCATTATTAATACGAAAATATTTCGGTCTTTCGATGGGCACATCTTTTCTACTTATAGACTCCGTAATCATAACTATCGTAGGGATAATTTTCAAGGATCCTAATCTGATTCTGTGGGGATTTTTAGCGCTATATGTAACAACCAAAGCGACAGATTACGTAATCGAAGGAATGAGCTACACGAAAGGAGTTTTCATTATTTCCGAAAAAATGGACAAAATTAAAGAATACATTCTTGTCGAACTAAACAGGGGATGCACAATTCTTCAGGGCAAGGGCGGATTCACTGGCGAAGAGAAAAATGTTCTTTATATTGCAATTCATCAGCGGGAACTGCCCAAACTTAAAGAAAAAGTGAAAGAGCTGGACAAACGCGCCTTCATGGTTGTAAACGATGCCTATGAAACAAACGGAGAAGGATTTAAAGAATGGGATGATTGATATTATTTTGATCCCGGCGGATCAAATGTCATTAATGATTTTGAATCGGGATATTTCTGGAATATCCTGGAATATGAGCCGTCTTTTTTCATTTTATTTAATTCAGTCTGCCAATTACGTACAATAGAATCATCAACATCACTTGAAAAAGCAATGTAAACATAAATTTTTTTGACTGTATATAGTTTTTTAAAATCATTTACGTCATAATCAAATTTTCTGCAGGCTATTTCGAGCAGTCTTCTTGAACTGATTATCGACTGTATCGCTCCCAATTTAAGTTTCCGGATATTATCAACATCACCGTTTTCACCGTAATTCGTCACATAATTGGTGAAACCATTTTTTTTTAAAAAAACTTCTTTTGCATCATCCTTATAAGTCCCGATACTTATTAGTTTTTTTGCGTCATCCAAGGAATTAATTTTTAAAGCCGAGTTTTTCATTGCGAAAAATTCCCATGTAACAACAGTAATCGGCCCGACCCATTTAAATTTATTTTCCCTTTCAGGCGTTCGTGCTGTCGCGAAAAGAATTGTGTTTTCATCATTCTCAAGATAATTATAGCCGCGGGCCCATGGAACAAGCTGTATTTCAGAATTGATATTCAGCTTTTTCATGATTTCCCGTACTATTTCCACAGAGAAACCTTTCAGCTTATTATCCGATTCATCAATGTAGCTTGAATCAACAGAAAATTCGGTATAAATTGAAAAAGTCTGCGCGTTTACTGAAACCACTAAAAACATTAAAAACAGCAGCAATATAATTCTTTTTAAATATTTTTTATACGTTCTCATGAAGTTTATTATATAACATTATCATGAAAATGCAACTTTTTTATTGTCATTTTTCGCGAACTAAATAAACTTTCTCACTTCCTCGCTAACTGAATGACTCCGGTGTCACCGTTAATTTCAATCATTGTACCGTCTTTAATAAATCCAATGACACCATGAGCATTTGAAATAACCGGGATATCTATTGCCATTCCGACAGTTTTTGCGTGATCATTAATGTCATCTTCCTGAAGAACAATTCCTGACGCCCGTTTCATGAGCGATAAAATTGAATTATCAGTCGAGGCGATAATAAGAACATCACCATCAGCGAATTTTTTAAATCCTTCGGTTTCAGTGCGGCAGACGCACGCGCGGCCGAATGCTTTTCCGGAAACTAATTTTTTTCCGCGTGTAATTACATCTCCCACTGTTTCAATGCGCATTACATTCGTCATGCCGGAACGTCCGACCGGAACTCCTGCCGTAATAACCGCGAGATCGCCATCTTTTACAATGCCGGATTGTTTGGAATTTTCCATTGCCGACGTGAAAAGATCATCAAAAGAACCCTTCTCTTCGGCAAGAATCGGATGCACGCCCCATGCGAGAGAAATCTGATGAAAAGATTTTTTTTCGGGAGTTGTAGCGATTAAATTAATTGCCGGCCTGTATTTCGCAACTGAAAACGCGGTGCGGCCTGATTTTGTAACAACTATTATCGCGTCAGCATTAAGGTTATACGCGGTAGTTACCGCGGCATTTGTAACCGCGTTTGTAACATCATTTGTTTCTTTTATATTGTTCGCGAAATACCGTTTTTTATAATTAATATTCTGCTCTGTCGCTTCAGCAGTTCTCGCCATTACTTTTAAACATTCCAGAGGATATTTACCCGCAGCTGTTTCTCCGGAAAGCATGACGGCAGTGGTTAAATCGTAAATCGCGTTCGCGACATCGCTTACTTCAGCGCGCGTCGGACGCGGATTCGTAATCATGCTTTCGAGCATCTGTGTCGCGATAACTGCGGGTTTGCTCATTGAAAGCGCTTTAGCAATAATCATTTTCTGAATCTGAGGGACCTGCTCGTAGCTCACTTCCACTCCGAGATCTCCCCTCGCGACCATGACTCCGTCGGAAAGATGAAGAATTGTATCAATATTCTCAACGCCTTCGGAATTCTCAATTTTAGAAATTATTCTGATATCCGCGCCGCCGTTCTGATCGAGAAGATTTCTAAGAGTAATTACATCCTCGCCGTTACGAATGAAACTTGCAGCAACATAATCAATATCATTTTTAATACCAAAAAGAATATCTTCTTTATCCTTTTTGCTGATAGCAGGAAGGTTGAGGCGCGCTCCCGGAACATTAACTCCTTTTTTTGAAAAAACAAGACCTGAATTAAGAACTTCACAGACAATATTTTCCTTGTCGACAGTCAAAACTTTCAGCTCTATCCGTCCATCATCTATCAGAATACTGCGTTTTTCGCCAAGATCTTCCGCGAGTGAAGCATAGGAAATTGGAATTATTTCCGCTGTACCCTTCACGTCTTTTGAAGTTAAAGTTACTTTATTGCCGGCTTCGAGCATTACACCGCCCTCAGGCATTATGCACGTCCGTATTTCCGGGCCTTTCGTATCAAGAAGAATCGCAACGGGAAGTTTATGTTTTTCACGGAATTTTTTTACGTTATTTATTCTAACGAGGTGTTCTTCATGACTGCCATGACTGAAGTTAATTCTGGCAACATTCATACCGTTCAAAATTAATTCTTCTAAAATATTTTCCTTATCCGTTGCTGGTCCTAATGTGCAGATTATCTTGGTTTTTCTCATTTTTTCATCCATATTAAATAAATTTTTAATCGCAAGAGAACTCTGGAAATGAAATACGGAAATGTTCTCTTGCCGGCACTAATACTAATCTTATAAATGACTATTTTTGAGATTATCCAGTTATAGCCATTCATTGTCAACTAAATATATGAAAAAATAATTCCGCATTATTTTATTTTACACGGGATTTTCTAAAAACTAATGTTTTAGGCTTCAGTGTCAGCGCAAGTGTTAATAAAACCAATTTCCATGCTTTTCAATGAAATCACCGAATCTGAGCATTTTTCTTGTCATTAACTCATTAAAATTTATGCATGTAAAAATGCTAATCAACCGAACACCGCCATTTCAAAATATTTCTGAAAATAATTCGCTGGGATTCCGGTTTTTTAAGTTTCCGCAATGCGAATTTAAATGCTTTTCTTGAAATTTAAGTAACTGTTATTGCTTTTTTTTGTGTTCCAACTAAAATGGGATAAATTCTGATATAAATTACCGGGGATATTTTATGAAAAAACTAATTACTGCTATTTTATTTACACTGATTTCGGCTCAGATTTTGGCAGATGACGCCGAAATTACAGCATTGATGAAAGACTTCAAACATGATGAGCTTCTGGACATTTACAATAAACAGGTCAAATCGGACGACAAATTTCTTTTAATGCGTCTTTCATTCGCGCTATCAGTAACCGCGGATGGAAATTTCGGATACGGCCCAAAAGGCATTGCATACGCCGAGCAGAGCATTCTGCACGGTCAATCCGTAAACCCGGAAAAACTTTCATCTGAAGAAAAAAATATTTTCTATTACAACATGGCGAAAATGCACAGCAGGATGATTAATGGTCCGGCAGCGTGGATGAAATACGGCAAAGGAAAAGATAAATATCTGAAACTTTTACTTGATTCTGATCCGAATCACACTGGCGGTAACATTATTAAAGCTG
>JBFZEW010000352.1:0-7415 GCA_041306665.1 Spirochaetota bacterium
AACCTTTTTGATACTCCTCGTATGAAATGATTTCACTTTTTCCTGTAATCGCGTTTAGTCTCACAATATCGGGATGAGCTGCGTTTACATATTCAATTGAATCATCGCACAAATTAAGGAAGACTCCAGTCAAATAGTTGCGCGTTTTATCGAACTCTTCAATCAAAAAATGATTCGCGCTGTTAACTACTTTTTCAATTCCGAATTTTAAATTTTCAACGAATGAACGGAAAATGATTGATTTCGCAAGAATTGTAAGAAGTCCCGAAGATACGCCATGCCCGGAAACATCACAAAGCATTACGCCGCAAAATTTATCGTTAAATGTGTAAAAGTCATAAATATCACCTGAAACACCGGAAAAAGGCTGGAACTCAAATGCCGTATCCCATACATCACTTTTCGGAACAGTTATTGGGAAAAAACGCATTTGCACATTCTGCGCCATTCGAATGTCGCTTCTGATTGTTTCATGAGCTTTTTCAAGGTCGTGATTCAGTGAAAGCAGATTCTGATTCATGCTTTCAAGTTCTTCGTAGGCTGATTCAATTTCTTCCGTTCGTTTTAATACTTTTATTTCAAGATTTTTATTAAGTTCTTTATTAACATCAATTTCCTTTTCCGCGGTGCGAAGCGCTTTTTCAGTCACAATCGAATAAAGAAAAGTAATGATAAAAATTAGAAAAATGGATATTGAAGCGTTCAAAGTATTTTTAAATATTTCATTTTGAATCGGCGGCGATGAAACGGACAGTGAGGTAATGTAAAAATATAAATTATAAGAAATAAAAAAAATTGTGGCTATAACCAAAAAACGTTTCTTTCCAAGAAGACCTTCAAGAACGATAATTCCGAAAATCAGAAAAAGATAAGTGTTATTTCCCGTGATGAAATATTCGTTTGATATGTGAAAATTTCCGACTGACCAGCCGATGATTATTGAAACCAGAAGCAGTACAGTCGAAGTTTTATAATGACCAAGGAAAAGAAAACTTAGCGAAATGAGAATTGAGACAATCAGAAAAATATCAATTTTAAATTCGAGACTGCTCTGTACAGTTGAAAAATCACCATGAATAATGAGCGCGGCGGAAAAAACAACAAGTCCGATAATTTCAGTAATAAAAAGAATGAGAGATTTCTGCCGAAGAATATAATTTTGATTTTCGAAAGCGAAAAGAAAATTCCTCTGCAACTTCTTAAAAATATTGTTTATGCAAACAGTAATATTCAAAATTTACCTGCAAGTTAATTTAAAGCAGAAAAACATTATAAGAAGGAACCTTCTAAAAAGGAATGTTCTGATATTCCCATATCGGCACAAGTGCCGATAAAACCAGTATTTACATTTTATTAAAAAAGTTAATACTGGTTTATGGAAGTGCTCACAATAAATTTCCGCTTTATATAATTCAACTAATAATAATTTATGCTGTTAAAAAGCAATCAAATTATTATGTCGAGATTTTCAACCGGCGATTATCAGTTTTTGGCTCTTTCGAAAACCGGTTTATTTTTACCTTTGCCGCGGCTGAATGTCTGCAAAATTTTCTCCGCGTCGTCAAACGGAACCGTAATGAAAGAAAATGTTTCCATAATTTTCACATCATTAATTTTGCGCGGCTGCACACCGGCTTCATTTTTGATCATGTCAACGAGTTTGCGGATATTAACACCGTCTTTTTTCCCGATTGAAACAAAAAGCCGAGCCTTGCCCTTACGGTCAACGGACATCTCTCTGACGGGATTATATCTTTTTTCATCAAGTTCTGCTTCAAGCGTGAACTTTATCAGCGCTGAAAGAACATCTTCTGGAGAAGCAATCTGCAAAAAATTGAGAGCGATGTCTCTGTACGGCAGCTGCTCAGATTTTTCAATTATTTCCGCAAGACTGTCGCCGATAAGCTGTTTTTTCGTGTCAATAACTTCTGCCGCGTCAGGAAGTTTTTCCTTTTTCATTGAACTTTTTGTTATTTTCGCAATAAACATCAGTTTGCTGTATTCAGAAGGAGTAACGAATGTTACGGCAACTCCTTTCTGTCCTGCGCGTCCTGTTCTGCCGATCCGATGGATGTAGCTTTCCGGGTCCTGTGGTATTGAATAATTAATTACATGTGAAAGATTTCTGACGTCAAGACCACGGGCCGCGACATCAGTTGCGATTAGAATGTTAATAACCTTTTTTTTAAATTTATCATAAACCCTTTCGCGCTGAACCTGCGTCAAATCACCATGAATGCCTTCAGCATTGTAACCTCTATCAATAAGGCTTGTCGTAACCTCATCGACCATAACTTTTGTTCTGCAGAAGATGAGACCGTAAAAGTCCTGCTCTATATCAATGATTCGGCACAGAGCTTCAAGTTTATCCGATTTATCAACTTCAAAATATATCTGTTCGGTAAGTTCCGCGGCAGTATTTTTTCTTTCGATTTTTATCGATTCATAGGGTTTCATGTATTTCTTGGCAATTGTTTTTATTCTGTCTGGCATTGTTGCAGAAAAAAGAAAAGTCCGTTTATCTTCATTCGTCGCAGCCAGAATAGTTTCAATTTCGTCAATGAAACCCATGTTCAGCATTTCATCAGCTTCATCAAGAACAATGAATTTAAGCTTTGTAAGCTTTAAATTTTTTCTGTTTAAATGGTCATTAATTCTTCCAGGAGTGCCCACGACAATGTCAATTCCTGTTTTCAAACGTTTTTCCTGTTCATAAACGGACTGACCGCCATAAATCGGAACGATTGACATTTTCTTTTTTCCTTTTAAGGAGTTTAATTCTTCTGCTACTTGAATTGCAAGTTCACGTGTCGGAACCATTACGATTGCCTGGACTTCTTTGCTTGAGCCTTCAAGCAGTTCAAGAATCGGCAGACCGAATGCTGCTGTTTTACCGGTTCCAGTCTGCGCCTGGCCGATAACATCGCACTCATTTTCAAGTATAAGAGGAATTGCTTTTGCCTGAATTTCTGTAGGTTCTTCAAAACCTTTTTTTTCGAGCGTGCGGACTGTGTCTTCGGACAAGCCGAGATTTTTGAAATTTTCGAGTTTCATTTGTTTTCCAATATTATAAATTAAATCCCTGAATTCTTTCTTTATAATATTATCCAACGAAGTTGAGAGGATTTCCGCACAGGTAAGAAAAAGAAGAATTACTCAGATTTTGTGACCATTAAATTACATTAACGTTATTTGTACAGTCTTTTTTATTATCGTTAAACTGTAAAGCAGTTCAATTCACCGATCGATGCTGATAAAAGCAAGATGCCTGGATAATGTTATAATCAGATATTTTTTTAATGAATAAAACTATTGAATTTTTTCAAATACTTTTTCTTTTGCGTTATAGTTATATACGCTTCCTGAACCGATATCATAGTACCAGCCGAAAATTTTCAGCTCTTTCTTTCTGAATTTTTCTTTAATGAACGGATAAGTAACAAGATGATTCATCTGATCTACAATGTTTTCCTGTTCAATGAGCCATTCAATGTTTTCAGTAGTACCGAACCTGCTGATAATCGTTTCAGCTTTTGTTCTCGCAGTTTTGGCCATTTCGAGCCATTTTTTAGTATGAGGTATTTTATTCAATTCTTCTTCATTTAAAAATAAAGCTTTGCACCCGCCGCAGTTTGAATGACCGCAGATAACGATGCTGCTTACATTCAGAATAAGCACCGCATATTCTATTGCCGATGTCGTTGATAAATATTCCGAAGACTGCCTGTATACTGGAACTACATTAGCAATGTTTCTTATGACAAATAAATCGCCCGGAAGACTTTTGGTAATTAAATCGGGAACAACCCTTGAATCCGAGCATCCGATAAATAAAGTATGCGGTTTCTGTGAATTGCTTATTCTTTTAAATAAATCTTTATTCTTTTCGAAATCAATACTGCTGAATTCTTTTACACCGTCAAAAAGTATATCCATCTTACTCATCCAAAATATTTTTCTTAATCAGGAATTTTTGTTACATTTTAATTTCAGCTTTTTTCATTGCCTCTATCGTTTCAAATATCAAATCATCCAGTTCCATGCCCAGCATTTTCGCGCCTTTTTCAATAAGAAGCCTGTCAACACCTACTGAAAAACTCTTTTCTTTCCATTTTTTCTTGACGGATTTAACTTCAAGATCTGAAACGCTTTTAGAAGGACGCACGAGTACTGTCGCCGTAATTAAGCCGGTAAGTTCATCAATGGCATAGAGAACTTTTTCCATAACATGCTCAGGTTTAACGTCAGAGCATATTTCCCAGCCGTGACTTACAACCGCGCGGATATAATCTTCAGGCCAGCCGTGTTCATTTAAAATATCAACGCATTTCGAACAATGACCATATGGATATTTTTCATA
This sequence comes from Spirochaetota bacterium, assembly GCA_041306665.1. GTDB lineage: Bacteria > Spirochaetota > UBA4802 > UBA4802 > JAFGJZ01 > JAFGJZ01. The sequence continues at coordinate 4,361 of JBFZEW010000352.1, forward strand.
ATCAATGTCATGAACAAGCCCGATGATTCCCCACTTGACGGCATCTTCGCCGAATTTTTCTGCAAAATGAATCATTACTGCTTCGACAGTCAAAGCATGTCTCAGAAGTCCTTCATTCTGCGTATATTCTTTTAAAAGTAAAAACGCTTCCTCTCTTGACGGAACGCGCTGCTGCATTATTTCACCTCTTTATATGGAATGCCTAATTTATCGCAATGAACACGTGCATAATCAAGATCTTCAAGTTTATTTAATTCACGTTTTTCTTCTGAATAACCAACAGCAATTAAGCTTTCAACATGGAAATTCGAAGGAAATTCCATGGCGCCGCGGATGAAATCACCGGCTGTTTCTTCTTCGGAATGTTTTCGATTTCGGATCTGGACCCAGCATGAACCCAACCCGAGAGATTCAGCTTCAAGCTGTATGAGAATTCCCGCAATTGAAGCATCTTCGATCCATACATCGCTTTTATCGGCATTGCCAAGAATTACGATCACGAGCGGAGCATCTTTAATAAATGACGATCCGTGCACTTTTGCCTGCGAAAGTTTTTCAATCATGGTTTTATTCTGAACAATTACAAAATCCCATGGACATAAATTGCGCGATGACGGCGACAATAAAGCCGCTTGCATTAGTTTTTCGATTTTTTCTTTTTCAACAGGTTTATCAAGATAAAATCTTCTACTTCTTCTTTTTAATAAAAAATCAATCATATACGCCTCACTTCATCGTAATTTATTCTTTGCTCCAATTAAAAAACAGCGAACCTGCCGCAGTAAAGACAATGCTCATCGCAGCAAGCACAATAAGATTCATCTTAATATCGGCAAGCGAGGCTCCATCATTCATTATTTTTCTCATTCCGTCGACGACATATGTCAAAGGAAAAAGTTTAGAGATATATATAATCCATTCATTAGAACCTTCAAGAGAAAACCATACTTCAGAAAGAAACATCATGGGCCAGGTGATTAAATTCATTATTCCATTTGCGAATTCCTCACTGGATGTCCGTGACGCAATGATGAGTCCCATTGATATAATAGAAAACACTCCCAGTATAAAAACGAAAAGAAGCGACAAATATGATCCTCTGCATTTAATATCAAAGAGCAACGCTATGACCGCGTATACGAATATGGTTGTAGTAAGAATTACAAACAGCCTGGAAATGATCTGCGCGATCAGGAATTCATGCGGCCGCAGCGGCGTGCATGCGAACCGTTTTAATACACCGTTTTTACGATAGCGCACAACGACAAAACCGACGCCGAAAAGAGCGCTGAACATCATGTTCATTGAAATAATTCCAGGGAAGAGCCATTCGACATATTTTACTTCACTGCCATCTACTATTTCCTTTTTAAATGTATTGACCTTAAGTGAATCAACGGCCGCGGCTATGAGAAGTTTTTCAACCATGTAGCTTTTTGGAGACGTCCGGTTGATCCAGTAAACTCCCGTCTCAGGAGAAATTACAATGTCAACACGATGATGATTTAATTTATCAATTGCATCATCGAGATTCTGATAGTCTATGAACTCGATAAAACGAGTGCTTTTCATATTTACATACTGTTCTTTAACCCCGGTCATTATCGGCTTGTTGTCATATTTATGGAAAACCGCCGCCTTGTACTGGGAGTTATCATTGCTTGAAAACATGAAACTAAATCCGATGATAATGAACATTGGGAAAAGAATATTCCAGAGAAATGACGACCTGTCTCTGTAAAATTCTTTATTCCTTGCGATAAAAAGAACCCATATTCGATTAAACATAATTAGCTCCGAAGCTGCGATCCGGTCAGATAAAGGAACAGATCTTCTAAATTTTGAGAGCGGATTGTAACACTGGAAAGATCAACTTTTCTTGCGATTAAAACTTGAAGACAGGCATTAACATCTTCCGTCTGTATTTCGATTCCTTCATCAATTTCAAAAAACTCATAGGGAAAATCAACCATGATGTTTTTATCAGTTACATCCTTCAGTATCACTGAAGTCATGCTGCAGTGTTCTTTAAGCAGCTTATGCGGACTATCAATTGCAATAATTTTCCCATGATCCATTATTGCAACAACATCGGAAAGAATCTGAGCTTCGTCCATGTAATGAGTCGTAAGAATAACGGTTTTTTTTTCGGACTTGATTTTCTGAACAATTTCCCAAAGATGCCGTCTTGCCTGCGGATCAAGTCCTGTAGTCGGTTCATCAAGAAATATTATATCGGGATCATTTGCCAGAGCCATCGCGAGAAGAAGCCTCTGTTTCTGACCGCCGGAAATTTTACTGTTATCTCTTTTTAAAATATCTTCGAGCTGGCAAATTTGAATTAAATGATCAAGATTCGCTTTGTGATGATAGAAGTTCCTGAATAAATTTAATGTCTCTTTCACTGTAAGAAACTGCGGAAGCTCCGTATTCTGAAATTGAATTCCAATGCGGCTGTAAAAGTCTTTATCAGGTTTTTTATTTTTATAAAGTATTTTCCCGGATGTTGCTTTTTTAATTCCCTCAATAATTTCTATCGTAGTCGTTTTTCCAGCGCCGTTCGGACCTAGCAGACCAAAGCATGTACCTTTCTGAATTGAAAATGAGACACCATCTACCGCATTTACACCGGGATATTGTTTTTTTAAATCGATTATTTCGAGAATATTTTCCATGTATATACCTAAGCACATCATGGAAAATATTCAAAATTATTCAAGCAGGAAATTAATTATTGTGCGGGTTTGATATTGTAAAATAGGGTATCACCTTGCTCAAACCACACGATTATTTTCCAATGATCACCATCTTTTTTAAAATGAAAATACTGTGAATATTCTATTCCATTAATTTCAACAGCCGCACTTACTTCAGCTTTTTTCTTTTCTTCAAAAAGCGTGTATTCATCTAATCCGCTTACACTTAAATCATGATAATTATATGTGGTTCCACCGAAATCTAAATCAAATTGAGCCTGATTATACGAAAGGTATAAATTGCAATCAGTATGAAAGTTCTTAATAAATTTTTTTAAATCTTTAGAGTTAATCGAATC
>JBFZEW010000353.1:0-6362 GCA_041306665.1 Spirochaetota bacterium
AACTTTTTCGTGATAATAGTACTTGTTCTTGTTATCGCGCTTTTCTACACAAAACATTTTGCTCAGACAATAAGTGACGTCGCGCACATTCTGAATTTAGGTTTGCGTAAAAAAGATTACATGCTTCAGATTAAAATTAACAGTTATTATAAAGATCATGAAATTTACCGTCTCGCGAAATTTTATAATGACGCTTATCTTCCTGCGAAAATGAAAAAGAACGGTTCTAATGTATCGGGAATTTCAACAGGTCTTACAATGAAAGATCTTTTGGGGTTCAACAAGAAATGAACTAAGATTTTTTAAAAAAAGAGGCCGGTTGAGAGGAATAACGCGGATTATAAATCTCAACCGGCTTGAATAGGAGTTAGAACGTGCAATTGGCTCCAAGCGCGTTACGTCCGCTTGCAGGAAGAAAATTATATTCAGGATACATCTTTTTAAGATGTGCGATGACATCACATGCGTCTTCTTTTGTTGCATTAACGCCTTGTCCTTTATAACTGGCGCCTGCATCAACAAGAAAATATTTAGAATCTCTTTTTTGATTTAAAAATTTAATATTTCCACCGCAGTTTGAATTATATAAAAAAGGTTCTTTCTTTAATCTCAAATCTGTTTCAATGTGCGAAATTTTCCCAGTTGAAAAGAACATCGGTGCTTCAATGATGTGCTGCGGAAGATAACCGATGTAGGTCAGATAATCATTTTCCGAAAGAGTATCAAGTTTTGATTTAAAAGAATTTCTATTTACGTCTTCCCATTTGTTTTTCTCGGCAAATCGGCCAATTCTGAATTTTTGCTGAATTGGAATAAAAACGCAGGAAAGCAGACCTTCTTCTTTCATCCAAAGAATTAGTTTCGGAGCGAAAGAAGTTCTGACAAAGTTGATAATTGACGGCTGATAATTTATGTATTTTGAAAACAACGCCCAGTTGGTGATTAAATTGAGAGCTTTTTCAGTGAAAATATCTTTGCCGTAAAATGAGTCGATTAAGTAAATTTCATCTTCTCCGTTGAGTTGAAGAATCCCTTCTTCTGCGAAATATTCATTTTTGTGAATATCAATTACGTTTTTCAGTATAATTGTTTTTTCATCATGATATTTTTTAAAAAATCCAATCTGCGCTGTTTTTTTATTTGTTCTTAGGAGAAATGAATTTTCAGGAATCATATCATTTGTTTCAATTTTAATTATGAAGTTTTGTTTTTTTAATCGTTCCACTGTCATATGGATATCCTTTAAGCAGTTATTGTGGTTTTAAAAAAACCTTACTACTATACAGAAGCTTACTTTGAAAGTCAAGCGCAGATTGAATTTTTTTTGTAAAAATTATTTTTTTTTTGTGATTTAAACAAATTTTAACACTTTTTCTACGAAATGTAACTTTTCTATTGCCGATTTTGATTTTTTATATTATATTATCAGCTGTTTTAAGGAGAATTTAATGAAAATATCAGACAAAAAAGGGACTCTGAAACTAATCAGAGCTGGTGTAAGATTAAGCGTTAAACCACCCAAACGGGAAACACCGAAAACTATTTATAACCGCAAGAGCAAAAAAGGAGGAATCAAAAATGAGACCTCCTTTTTTTTATCTAATTCTTCCTTAATAAACCTATATGATAGACAAAAATCAGGATCATTGCATAATAATAAAAAGTGAACAGTGATTTTAACCGTAAAATTCAACAAATTGTATGTTTAAATATTTTTTATTTTTCATTGTTCATTGTATTTTTATCTGTGATTTAATGGTGAATGCTGAATTTTGATTTTTAAATTGTTTATTGTTTACTGATTACTGATTACTGCTTACTGCTTACTGCTTACTGATTACTGATTACTGCTTACTGATTACAGTTTACTGTTCATTGATTACTGTTTACTTTACGTCCCTTGCGTGAACCAATCTGTATTCATCGAAGTCAGCGATTTTTTTATGATATTTTTATTTTTTAAATTAAATAATTTCAAACATGACATATAGCTGTCAATCTCATGTTATATATTAAACATAAATGATAGGAGATAAAAATGAAGACAATTGAAAAGAATTCCGAGCTTGTTGCTTTTTGCGGACTTTACTGCGGAGCATGTAGTAAATATGTTAATGAAAAGTGCTCCGGATGCGCTGAAAATGAAAAGGCTTCCTGGTGTAAAATTCGTTCATGCTGCATTGACGCGAAAATAAAAAGCTGTGCTGAATGTGGAAAAAACGGCGTGGAAAACTGCAAGGATTATAATAATTTAATCGGAAAGACAATCGAATTTTTTTCAAAAACATCAAGAGGTAAATGTATAGATTTAATAAACACCGCGGGATATGATAAATTCGCGCAATACATGACGGAAAATAAAATAATGTCTCTTAAAAAATAGGTGAACTTTTAAAGATATGTTTTGATTTTCCCGTGTCGGCACAAGTGAGCATAAAACCAGTATTTATAATTTATTTAAAAATGTAAATACTGGTTTTGGGAATTGCCAATAAATATTCAAGTTTTCGTAAGTTTTTAATTTTTATAAAATTAAAGGTGATGCAAATGGAAAAATTCGTGAGACTTGATGAAAATAATCTCAGAAGCGAACATATTTGCTGCGCAATTTCAGATAAAAAATGCAAAGAGAGCTATGAATTAAAAAAGGACTGGCTTAGAAAAGAATTTAAAAACGGTTATGTTTTTCTTAGAGCGGATGCCCGCGCGAAAGTTTTTATTGAATATGGACCGGTTGAAAACGGATGGGTTCCTGTAATCGCTTCAGATTATCTGCTGATAAATTGCTTCTGGGTTTCCGGGCAGTATAAAGGAAAAGGATACGGCAAAGCATTATTGAAATTCGCATTGGATGATGCAATCGCGCAGGGAAAAAATGGATTGGTTACTGTCGCAGGAATAAAAAAATTTCATTTTATGAGCGACACAAAATGGCTTTTAAGTCAAGGATTTGAAATATGTGAAAAACTTCCTTCCGGATTTTGCATTTTAGTAAAAAAAATTAATATAAACGCACCAAATCCAAAGTTTAAAAAAAATGTTTTAAGCGGGGAATGCAAAGATAAAGAAGGACTAACGGTTTATTATTCAAACAGGTGTCCATACTCTGAATATCATGTTAATAAATCACTGAAAGAAACTGCTTTAAAAAGAAAACTTCCTTTGAAAATAATAAAATTTGAAACAGCTTCACAGGCGCAATCAGCTCCGACTCCCGCGACGATTTTCAGTCTTTTCTACAACGGTAAATTCATTACGACTGATCTAAGCGTATGCATGGACAGCCGCTTTGATAAAATTTTTCAGAATGCAATGAAATGAAAAAAATTGAAAATGTAAATTTTAATGATATAATAATAGAGTTGATAAAAATTATTTATATATGCACGGACATTTATGAATTATATTTTTGATGCTTTTTTATGATTGCAAATGTTAAGAAAATCGTTTCTTGTTTTCTTAACATTTGCTCAGGAGTCAAAGAATTAAAATAAAATTGAGAAAAGAGGGAAATATGAAAAGAATAATAATTTTATCGTTATTGATATCAACTGCAGGATATGCTGACATGAAAATAAACATTACGCCTGTTCGGAATTTTAGCCTTAATAAATATTTAGGAAAGTGGTATGAAATTGCCCGTTACGATCATGTTTTTGAAAGAGGACTTTCAAAAGTAACTGCGGAATACGCTTTGCGTAAAGACGGGAAAGTTTCAGTGGTTAATAAAGGCTATTTAGAAAAAAATGGAAAATGGAAAACTGCGGAAGGGAAAGCATACATGGCCGGTGGATTGAATGAGGGTTATCTGAAAGTTTCTTTTTTCGGACCGTTTTACGCTGATTACATTATATTTGAGCTGGATGAAAATTTCCAGTATGCGTTAGTCGGAAGCTCAAATGATAAATATTTATGGGTTCTGTCCCGCGAGCCAAAGATTGAACAAAAGCTGATGGATTCACTTTTACTGAAATTGAAAGAAAAGAATTACGATCCATCAAAATTAATTTTTGTTGATCAGAAATAAATATATCAAGCTTTATTCAATTTTTTTATGAAAATATTTTTAATTTATAAATGTGATGAGTAAATAAAAACATTGTGGTGTACTGCAATAATACTTGTTACTGCAATTCAATTGCTTTTTAAAATCACATTTTAAATTAGTTTCCTTTGAATTTTTTATTGAATTTTTCATGCTAATGTTTATAATAAATTGTACAATAATAAATTTGTGGAGAAATTGAATGGCTGTAAAAAAAGAATCGGCAGCAATTGAAAATACTGAAACCATTGCTGTTAAAAAAACATCTCGAAAGCACAAGACTTTGGAAGATTTCCGCGGTGAGATTATGGAAAGAGCGTTTGAGCTTTATCTTAAACGGGTAAACAGCGAAAACATGGGCGATGAAATTGATGACTGGGTTCAGGCTGAAGCTGAAATACGTAAAAAACATGATTTATAAATTTTAATTCAATTCAGCTTTAGTTTGCCTTCCCAATGCAACTGAATATATCTAACGCATTTCTTCTTTTTTCCAAAGAGATCAATCATCATCTTAAAGAAAAGCTTGTAATAAACATACCTTATTGTAAGTTCGGTTCAAATTACTGATATTGCATTTCATATCACATTCAGCAGGGTGCAAAATGAATATTAATGGAATCTGGCTTCCAATTGTAACACCGTTTTTAAACGGAGAAGTTGATTATAAATCCTATGTGAGTCTTATTAATTATTACATTGATAAAAAAATTTCAGGAATCATTCCAATGGGAACTACAGGCGAGTGTCCCGTACTTGATGAAAACGAATTTTTGAAAATTACAGAAATTACAATTGAAACTGTCAATAACCGCGTTCCGGTATTGATTGGACTTGGCGGAAATTACACGAATAAAGTCATTAAGCAGCTGAAAAGTATTTCTCGTCTGAATTTCCAGGGAATTCTTTCTGTTTCGCCATATTATAACAGACCGGATCAGCTTGGAATATATGAACATTTCAGGACAATTTCCGAATCCACTGACAAAGATATAGTAATATATAACATTCCGTACAGAACAGGGCGCAACATTGAAAATGAAACGCTGCTGCGTCTTGCCGAATTAACGAACATCACTGGCGTAAAAGATTCTTGCGGAAGCATTCTGCAGAGCATGGAACTTATCTTTAATAAACCTGAAGGATTTTCGGTTCTTACGGGCGAAGATGTGCATTTTTATACCACATTACTTTTTGGCGGAGACGGCGGCATTCTGGCTGCAAGTCATTTTGACACGGAAGAGTATATCAGTGTTTATGACTTCATTAAGAACAATAATCATGAGGCTGCAAAAGAAATATGGAAAAATCTTTCTGTTAAAATTCCGCTTTTTTTTAAAGAGCCGAATCCGGCACCGATTAAATATTTACTTGAAAAATACGGCTTAATTTCGAATTGTGAAGTCAGGCTTCCAATGATTGATATTTCAGATACGCTCAAAAGGCAGTTGGATAATATTAAATTTAAGATATGAAATGTATAGCGTCATAATTTAATCGAAATCTTCCTTTAAATAACGATTAAAATAATATAAAACAGGATTAAACAATGAATGAAAAAAAAATTAAGAATCATGGAATAAGCGCGTTATTTGCAGGTCTTGGAATTAATCTGGCACTGGGAATACTCTACGCGTGGAGCATTTTTAAAGATGCGATAAAGGAATCAATTACAAACGGCGGTGATGGAGCATTTACATGGGACATCGCTTCGCTGAACGATCCTTACGCGTTGTGTACATTGGTGTTTTCAATCTCAATGATTTTCGCAGGAAAGCTTCAGGATAAAAAAGGACCGGCAATGACGGCTCTTTTAGGAGGAATTCTAGTTGCTTCAGGATTCGTGCTGATATCATTATCAACAAATTATTTTTTATGGATCATAGGTTTTGGAGTTCTTACAGGAATAGGAATCGGTTTTGGTTATTCCGCGAGCACGCCTCCAGCATTAAAATGGTTTCCAAAAAAACGAAGCGGTCTTGTTGCGGGACTTGTCGTTTCAGGATTCGGTCTTGCTTCACTATATATCGCTCCTCTTGCGACTTATCTTTTAAGCATAATGTCAATTCAGAAAGTTTCGCTCGTATTCGGTATAGCTTTTTTTGTAATTGTATGCGGACTATCTTTCTTTTTGAAAAATCCTCCGTCAGGATATAATTGCGAATTAAATGAAAAAGTTGCCCCGGATGCTTCCTTGAAACAGGAAAACTTTACGTCTAAAGAAATGCTTAAAACTCCCGCGTTTTACATGTTGTGGGTTACGTATTTCATTGGTTCAGGCGCGGGATTAATGGTTATCGGAAGCGTTGCAGGAATG
>JBFZEW010000354.1:0-7895 GCA_041306665.1 Spirochaetota bacterium
GACTATTTCAGGTTGAAACAATCAGTGCTAAAACGAATTATTCCGCTGAAAATTCACGCAATTTCATTCAGATATTTTAATATTTCAACCTGAAAAGAGTTTTAACTTATTTTAAAAATCCTCCGCCCCATCGATCTCCTTTTTAAGCATTGCTTCATTAAATAAAAACGGTATCGGCATTTTATTGCGGGCGCGTTCAAGATAAAAAAATGCAGGTTTATCTTTCGAATTTTCACTGCATACTTTTTGAAAAAGCTGCTCCGCTTCGCGAAATTCCTGTTTATATAAACAGAGCAGTCCGCGTTCAAAATCGGTTTTAGTTCTGTTTTTCAGTTCAATCTGTTCTGCTTCTTCAAAATCGTAAATTTCATAAACGGAAATATGTTTCATTTTTCCTTTCACATAGACCTGACCCAAAAATCTAAACTGATTTAAAGTCTGATTCTCAAGCTCAAAAAGTGTTATATTACTTATGATTACAGGCGCGCCAATTTTAGTCAAATCCTCCAGTCGTGAAGCCAAATTGACCGAATCTGAAATTACAGTGCCGTCCATGCGTTCATTCTCGCCAATTGTTCCGACAATGATTGAACCGGTGTGAATCCCTATGCCAATGTCCAGCGGCGGATAGCCGAAATTATGACGCTGTTCGTTATAATCAAGAAGTTCGCGTCTGATTTCAATAGCCGCATTTATTGCCGATGAAGTATTTACCGGGAAAAGCGCCATTATCGCATCTCCGATGTATTTATCGATTATTCCGCCATGCTTGCGGATGATCGGCCCCATTCTGCTTAAATATGAATTTAAGAATTTAAAAGTTTCTTCAGGCGTCATTTGTTCGCTCAGGCTGGTAAATCTTCTGATATCGCTGAACATTACAGTCATCTGCTTTTCGGAAAAATCACCGAGCTTCACGTTTATAATTGACGACTTATTGAGAAGTTTTAAAATCTCTCTTGGAATAAATCTTGAATATGCTGAGTTCGTGAGAATTAAATCTTCTTTAAGCGATTCAACTTTCTGATATGAATCGAAATATTTTCTGGTAATTATCAGTGACTGAAGATAGGACATTACAACAATTCCGACCGGGCTTATCTGCCTCATATTAACCATTAAATTTATGCTGATCATATCGGTAATTGACGATATGAATAAAATAATTAATGAGATGAGAAACATTTTCGCGGTATGTTCTTTTTTAATTACCGCGCGGATAATTGAATAAATACAATAAAATATAACTATTACAGTAAAATATTCATATACAATTACGAATTTGGAAACAAATAAAACCGGAATGAAGAATATTGCAATACTGGAGATAATACCCGCGCATACAATTGCTTTAATTATGCGCCTGTTGAAATATATTTCATATAATTTGAACATGAACAGCGTGAAAACCGGAACAGCGAGAAAAAAAGTTAAAACCTCAAGCCTGTTCAGCGAAGGCCAAATATCCGGTCCTGTCATCAGATGAACAGCCCTTGAATTAACAAGTCCGGAACGAATTGAAAAAAGAAAACAGAAAGCGGCAAAATAAATCGACGCGTATTCTTTGCGGTAAATGCAGAAAATTGAAAAATGATAAATGCAAATCGCAAGTAATATTCCGCACACGAAAAAATCATATACGAAAAGGAAAATATATTCTGTTTTTATTTTTTTAGCGCTGCCGATTTTAATACTGTCCCATACTCCTCCGTTTCTATGAACAAAATTGCTGATATGAATTATGAATTCAACTTTTTCATCCTTTGAAGAAAATGATGAAAGCTGATAACCCAGCTGAGCCCGTGCACTTTCTTTTGTCAAACCTGGCGTACCGCATTTCTGGATAAGCCGGCCGTTTACATACAATCTGTATGACGTATATATATCACTGGTAATAATGTATAATTCATTTGAATAATTTTCAGGAATTTGCGCAGTCAGCCGGAGAGTATAGGCGCCTGTATCACCTGCAGGTTTTCCGTTTACACGGAGGGTTTTCCAAGCTCCTGGAATTTTAATGTACGCGTCCGGAGTAATGACCGCGCTGCTGAACTCTTCTGAACTTATAAATCTTCCGGAATACAACTCCCATTCCCCGTTTAAAGCAATTGTCTTCCGTTTTTCAAATTCCTGCGAAGAAATAAATATTTTACCTTGCACCGCATTTTCATTGTTTTCGGATGGAATTTTCGCGCAGAACTGTAACATCAGCATGACTGAAAAGACTAAAAGTGAATTGAATATTTTTTTAATTTTCTTCATATTCTAATAAATTTTTAATTATTACTTATGAGTACCTTTACCAGTAAGGGATCATTGAGAATGAAATTTTTAGAGTTTATCTTATGAGCACATCCCGAAACCAGTATTTGCATTTTTTATAAAATCGTAAATACTGGGTTTATCAGCATTTGTGCCGACAAGAGATCCTCAAAAATTTAGTTTTTAGAAATTCCCTTATTACAATCATGGTCATTCATTCTATAATAATTAATATCTCATATTTACTATATAAAGAATTACGGCATATGTCAAGAAGACATTTATAAAATAACATGCAAATAAATGCTAAATTAGGATAAAAAATTCTTGATTAACTCAAAACGAGATTAAATAATAACTTCAACAGGAGTAACAAATGAATAAAAAAATAATAATTTCCGCGGTTCTAGTCACATTAATTTTTTTCATAGTACAGTTCATAATGGGGATATTTCTCGATTTCGAGTGGTTCAACTCATACGAACAAGGAAACGCATTCTGGACTTTGTTTTTTACAGAATTCAACGTTCACGCGCTCTTTACGATAATATTTTTCGTTCTTTTCGCGGTCAATTTTGCGGTAGTACGTTTACTGGCAGGAAAGAATTTTTTAAAACTTCCAGCCGCGTTTAATTCAATAACAATTAAATTCATTAAAAACCCAGGAACAATAATTCTGCTTTTTATTGCTGCTGCTGCTTTTTTTCTTTCCTACGTGATGGGAGAAATCGCGTCATCATTCTGGCGTGAAATTATCATATATTTCAACCAGGTCTCTTTTGACGCAGCATCCATTGATCCTGTTTTTTCAAAAAATTCCTCTTTTTATCTTTTCAGTTTGCCGTTTTTCAATTTCATCTATGGATGGTTTATCGGAGCAATACTGCTGATAATAATTTTTACGGCTCTGATTTATTTTTATAACGGAAAAATAAACTCCAATTACAATAAAATTTCAATTTCTTTTGAAGCAAACAGTCACATTTCACTGCTTTTCGCGATACTGATATCAATTTACGGTATTGGATTCAAATTATCGTCTTTCGGTCTGCTGCTCAAGGAAAGAGATAAATTTTACGGAGCCGGATACACTGATGTTCATGCTCAGCTGATGGCTTATAAAATATGCATGATTCTCTGTTTCGTCGCTGCAGTAATATTTATATTCAATATTTTTAAACGCAATCTAAAAATTCTGTATCTTACACCAGCGGTAATTCTGCCGGTATTTTTTGTCTTAACAGTGATTTATCCCGCGATACAGCAGCGATTTTTCGTGATACCGAATGAACTTGACCGCGAAAGACCATATATTGAAAATAACATTTCTTCAACGCGGAGCGCATATGACATCAATAAAATTGAAATAGTCGAATTCAAAAATGACGCAAATCTCACAGCCGCCGATATTGATGAGAATAGAACGACATTGAAGAACATTCGGCTTTGGGACTGGCAGCCTTTGCAGCAGACTTATAAACAGCTTCAGGAACTCAAACCATATTACACATTCATGGATGTAGATATTGACAGATACATGATTAATGGCGAAAAAATCGCAGTCAACCTTGCCGCGCGCGAAATATCCACAGAAAAGCTGGCACAGCAGACTCAAACTTGGGTGAACAAACATCTCATATACACTCATGGATATGGTCTTGTAATGAGCAGGGTTGATACAATTACTCCTGAAGGCCTGCCAGACATGATAATTAAGGATATTCCGCCTAAAAGTCAAATTGGAATCGAAGTTACGCGCCCGGAAATATATTACGGGGAACATAGTAATAATTATGTGCTGACAAACACAAAAGTTACGCCGGGAGAATTTAATTATCCGTCCGGTGATACAAATAATTATTCCGTCTATGAAGGCAAAGGCGGAATAAAGGTCGGTAATTTTTTCAAACGCCTGATGTTCGCGCTCTCATTTAAAGATCTCAACATACTTATTTCGTCCAATATTACATCTGAAAGCCGAATAATGTACAAGCGCAACATTCGTGAAATGGCTGAAACGCTTACTCCATATCTGGTGTTCGACACCGACCCTTATCTCGTTCTTTCCGAAGGGAAACTTTTCTGGATAATTGACGGATACAGTGTTTCAGGACAATACCCGTACTCAACTCCGGTTATGATCTACAATAAAAAAGTTAATTACATACGGAACTCAGTCAAAGTTGTAATCGACGCGTATAACGGTTCAATTGACTATTATGTTTCCGACACGTCAGATCCAATTTTGAAAACATACCAAAAGATATTTCCGACAATGTTTAAAGAGATGACTTTAATGCCGGAAAATTTAAAAAATCACCTGCGATATCCGGAAATGCTTTTTACGGTTCAATCTACAGTGCTTTTAAAATATCACATGCAGGACGTGAATGTTTTCTATAACAATGAAGATGTTTGGAACATTCCTGAACAAATATATGCAGAAAGCAAAGTTGCTCTTGATCCGTCTTATCTTGTGACAAAGCTTCCCGATGAAAATGAACCTCAATTTATAATGATGCTTCCGTTTACTCCTTCGAACAAGGACAACATGGTTGGCTTCATGGCTGCGAACTGCGACAGGGAAAATTACGGCAGATTGAAACTTTACAGGCTTCCGAAAGAAAGCATGACTTACGGACCAATGCAGATTGAAGCGCGAATCAATCAGGATGCAGAAATTTCAAAACAGCTAACTTTGTGGAATCAGAAAGGCTCGCAGGTCATCCGCGGCAACATTACAGTTCTGCCGATTAAAACCTCGCTGCTTTTTATTGAACCTCTGTACTTGAAAGCGGATACAAGCGAAATGCCTGAACTGAAACGTGTAATATTAAGTTTTGCCGATAAAATCGTTATGGCGGAAAATCTCAGCGCTGCGCTTGAAATCATGTTTGCCGGAAGCAGTAATGTTTCCGTATCAAATGATAGTTCAGTTAAACAGAACGCTGACTCAACGACAAAACAGCTGATTAAAGACGCGTATGAATCGTATTTAAAAGCTGAAAGCCGCCTCAAGGCGGGTGACTGGGAAAATTACGGTAAAGAAATGAATAATGTTAAAAATCTCTTAAACAGACTTAATTCACTGTAATCAGCTTTCAAGCTCGCTTATAAAGAGCGGCTTTTTCATGTTGCTGCTGTTATACATGATAAAGAGCCGCTCTTTAGCTCGCGTCATCGCCACGTAAAAAAGTCTTCTTTCCTCTTCAAGCTGGCTCCATGGTGAAGGAATAATTGAGTCATCAACACCGAAAATAACAACATTGTCAAATTCAAGGCCTTTTGAACTGTGTATTGTCATGAAATTCACATGCGGAAAGTTCCTCATTGCAGATGCAATATGATTTTCCAGATAATTATTTCTGTACAGGACCGCAGCACTTTCCTCCGGATTTAAACTGGAGCATATTTTGTTAAGAATTTCTTCACTATTTTCATAATTAGCGTAGGGA
The DNA here is from genome assembly GCA_041306665.1 of Spirochaetota bacterium. Lineage (GTDB taxonomy): Bacteria > Spirochaetota > UBA4802 > UBA4802 > JAFGJZ01 > JAFGJZ01. The sequence continues at coordinate 5,718 of JBFZEW010000354.1, forward strand.
ATTTTACTCACAAAGCCCCCGCTGCCTTTGTGTGATTTAAGTTTTTTATTTGTCTGCAGTTTATTTTTTTTAATGAAGCTGTTGGATATTTTTACGATTTCACGGCGTGATCTGTAATTAACCTTTAACTTGTGCGTTTTTAAACCTGGAAAATATTTTTTCAAATGCAGAATATATTTTATTCTGCTGTTGCGAAAAGAATAAATAAGCTGAAAATCATCGCCAACCGCAAAAAAGTTTTTTTCATGATTTAAAATTAAATTTAAAAATTCGAAATTATTATCTGATGTGTCCTGAAACTCATCAACAAGTATATATTTATATTTGCAGGAATATTCTCTTCGAATGGAATCATTTTCCTTTAAAAGAGCAATTGTATAATTTATGATTTCTTCAAATTCTATGAGGTTTTTTTGCTTTTTATATGCCTTATAATTTTCTGCCAGTTTTTCAAGTTCAAAGCGTATATTTTCATCTTTAACTTTTGAAATAATCTTTCGGTCATTTACAGCACTTATAATTACTTGAGATGGAAGCCCGCCGTACTTGTGCGGATTTTCCATTGCGAGATCTTTGATAATTTGCGCGCTATTTTCCTGCGGGATAATTTCCGGCAAAGAAGTGAATTCATGCTGTTTGACAAAAATATCTTCATGCTTGCACAGAATTGAATAACAGAAAGCGTGAAAAGTTGATGTTTTAACATGCTTTTCATTACCTATTACGGCTGTAAGTCTCTCACGCATTTCAATTACCGCTTTTTTCGAAAAGGTCAGCATAAGAATTTCATAATCCTTGATGCTTCCGGTATTTAAAATGTTCACAACTTTTTGAATTAATGTTTTTGTTTTACCTGTGCCCGCGCCGGCAATGACAAGAGAAGGTCCTGTTGAAAATGCAGCAGCCTGTAGTTGCTCTTTATTTAATTTCATAACATACTCCCTGTATATATAACGAAAAATCAGAGAAAAATGTTAAAATTTTTTTTGTTTTACGGTGTTTTTATTGTTTTTTTTCACTTTTTTCTTTCAAAAGATCAACACACCTGTAACGTAGCTGTAACGTACCTGCAACGTACCTGTAACGTACCTGTAACGTACCTGTAACGTACCTGCAACGTACCTGCAACGTAGCTGTAACGTACACTAGTGCGGTTATATGGCTCACCGCAGGTATAAAAATTAAATATTAAGTGAAGAAAAATTCAAGGTATTAGAATTTAAAAGTAAAACAGCATCCTGTGAAATTTTATATTTAAGAGTGATAATAATGTAATTTTCATCCAAATATTTATATTTGATAATAACAGGATACTCTTTCCTGACAGGATAAAGTGATATGTAATTCCAGTTTCTGGTTTCAAAATTCAATACAGCAATATTTGTAATTTCTTCGAAAGACTTTGTATTACGGACAACTGAAGTAAATATTTTATTTCCGAAAATTTCTGCAGCTGAAATATACTTTTTATCTATTCCGCCGGTAATTTCCGGAACAAAAGTGTTAATGTTATCACCTGTAAAACGATAAATCCCGCTTTCATTGGAAAACACAACAGAATCATTAAGAACTGAAAAAGAATTAATGTTTAAAATAGCATCCGTAAATAAATGTTCAAGACCGGTAAACCGCATTACGAAATCACCTTTTGAACTTTTCTTACCGTAAAGTTTCCATATTTCCTTTGTTGTATTATTTTCAGAATTATAGGTAAGTGACGATAGTCCGTTCTGCGTAACAAACCACACGTTTTTGCCATCAACTCCGTCATTATCTTTTTCTGAGACTATATTTGTTACAATTGAATTTCCAAGTTCAGAATTAAATGAAGTAAAGGACGACCATTTGTTATCAACACTGATTCTTGAAACACCTGCTTTTTCAAGAGGAGTATATTGAATCCATATGTTTGACAACATATCTACTTCAATTTTGTAGACATGATTTGTTTTAAGTTCAGAATTGAATTGATTAAATGTTGTAAATTCGAAATTTTCCCATTGTTCATCGGGAGTACATATCGTAAATCCGCTTCCTTCAGCGGAATAATAGGTTATAAAAAGCTTTTCAGTATCCTTTACTGAAAAAAGCTGTATCTGTCTGATTTTTGAATGTGCTAATTCATCTGCTGATATTTTAAATTGTTTTATTTTAAGTTCTTTAGATAAATCTTCAAAT
>JBFZEW010000355.1:0-11387 GCA_041306665.1 Spirochaetota bacterium
CGCAAATAATGCATTTGTAATCGTTCATATTATATTTTCTGATGATTTGGATTTTTTATATGACTGTCTTCTGATTGCATTTTGTCAAACAGATTATCCTATTCCTGTTAATAAAATGATATGTTGATGAGATGATTCAACAAGAGGTGATTTAGATGTAAAGCAGTGTCATTTTTTATAAAACTGCCGGAGACAGCAAATAATCGCGGATAGGAAAACAATCTGCAGTTCGTAATCAACAGTTCAAATTTTTCGTTCAATCGTTTGTAAGCGCTTCGACAGGTTTGAGGTCAGCAGCTTTAATTGCCGGATAAATTCCGAAAATCATGCCGACAAGTGCGGCGAAAAAAGTCGATAGAATAATTGAGTTTATTGATACAATTAATGGCCATCCGGCGATTATTGTAATAATTAAATATATCAGCATCCCGAATATAATTCCTATGACACCTCCGATTGAACATAAAATGACAGATTCAAGAAGGAATTGTATAATAATATCATTTTTCTTTGCGCCTATCGCCATTCTAATTCCGATTTCCCGGACTCTTTCGTTAACCGATGCTAACATAATGTTCATGATTCCTATTCCGCCGACAAAAAGTGAAATTGAAGCGACTATTACCATTAAATATGTCAAAAGTCTGGAAATCGTTTTTGCAAGAAATACTTTTTCTCTGGTTGTTTGAATTATAAAAGTCTCCTTTTCGGATGGAAGCATGTTGAATTTGGCACGGAAATATTCTTTTGTCGTATCAACCATATTCTTTTCGTATATTTCATCTGTAACGCTAACGTATAATCTCTGATAATTATTTGTTGAATAAAACATACTTGCGCATGTTGAAGCTGGTATGATTATCATGTTATCATAATCAAGATTTGTAAATCCAACGCCTAATGATTTAACAGTTCCAATTACGGTAAACAACTTATTCTCAAATCGTATTTTTTTATCTATCGGATTTTGGGTCGGAAAAAATTCTCGTACTAAATTGTCGCCTATTATTGCAACATTTCGCTTTTGGAAAATTTCTGCTTCAGAAAATTGCCTGCCTTTTCCGATTTCCCATTCTTTCAAGCGAAAAAAATCATTTTCTGTCCCAAACATTTTTACTTTTTTAACTTTTTTTTGATTAAATGTACAAGTTCCATTAGTGTTTATTACCGGGGTTATATACTTAATATGCGGTATTGAAGTTTTAATTTTAAAGATATCATTTTGAGATATCCACGGATTATCTTCCATTATAAATTCCGCGGCATTTTCGCCGTATGTTGTTATTTTAGTTGAAATTAATACTTTGGAGCTATTGCTTAATCCGATAATTGCGATGACTGCTGAGATGCCTATTACAATGCCCGTAACAGACAATAATGAACGCATTTTGTTTTTAACAAGCGTTTTAAAAGCGGTTTTTATATATAGAAATATTTTATTCGTATTAATCATCAATATTATACAGCTAAGTAAAGTTTCTGCTGATTCTCATGCTTATCTGTTTTGATGAAATTATCAAGAATTTTTTCAAAATCAAATTTTTCCAGTACGTGTTTTCTCGATTCTGCTGAAAGATGATGATATTTTTGACTCTTATTTTCAATAAGCATTATCAGTTCGTCAATTTTTTCTTTCCATAAATTTAAATCCTCAGTATTGAGAATGTAACCTGTTTCACCGTCTTTGACGATATTTTTCGGTCCGCCGATATGAGATACAAGTGCTGGTGTACCGCAAGCAAGAGATTCAAGTACTACCATTCCGAATGTATCTGTTTCACTTGGGAAAACCAGCAGATCACTTGCTGAATAGACTTCCGGCAGACTTTTGTTCGGAAGATTGCCCAGGAAAAAGAAATTTGGATTGGAAGAATATTTTTCTTTCAGCGGTTGCAGGTATGGACCAATTCCGGCAAATATCAGATTAACTTTGGAGTTTTTCGCCATTGCAGGCATGATCGCGTCAATCATAAAGTCGATATTTTTATCTTCAGAAACTCGCCCCGCGAAAAGGAGATTGATTCCGGAAGGTATGCCGTACTTGATTTTTACAAGTTCTTTAGCGTTGTCAATCGGTTTAAAGATATCAGTGTTGATTCCGCGATGGAAAATATCCATCATCTTTCTGTCAAATCCGCGTTTCATTAAAATATCAATGTATTCCGCGCTCGGAACTAAAATTTTGTCGGATGTTTCATGGAACCATTTCGTGTAAGCCTCAATCGGCGCGATTAAAGGCGAATCTTCTCCGATAATGTTTACAGCCTGCATTGTGAAGTCGGTGTGATACACTGTAGTGCATTTAATGCCGTATAATTTTGCGAAAATTAATCCGTAAAGTCCAACGACGCTCGGAGATGAAATAAATATTTCATCAGGATGGTATTTATACAGTGTATCGATCATTTTTAAAAATGAAGGCACTTTAACTTTAAGATTTTCGTAATAAGGAAGTTTAAAGTTGAACATTGGAGTCAAATTTATTAGATTCGGAGGTAAAGTATCATCCATTTCTTCTTTGAGCACGGAAGAAACTATATGTATGTCGTCTCCTCTTTTATGCGCGAGCCAGCCGATGTTTTTAAGAGTGACAGAAACTCCGTTAAGGTCATTTATTGTATCAGTAAACCAGAGAATTCTTTTCTTTTTGTCTTCGCGGTTCTTTAAAAAATGCGCCGCGACCTTTTTATTAAAAGTAAAATCCTTATTCATGTATTTGACTGCGAACAAAATGGGAGCGTAAACAAGCGCGGTTCCAATCATTTTCGGTATCGCGTTCATTACTGTTTTTAAATTACCTTTTTCAACGCCTGAAATCACATTTGTAACGAATGATTTGATTATTTCATCCGTAATGTCGGTTATTTTGTTATATAGAGCTGAAAGTTTTTCATCAAGAGAATTAAATGGTTTTTCCGCTTCAGTGATTAAATCGGCGACCATTCTGTGAAAATGTTTTTCTGATTGTTTCATTCTGTATATTTTATACATGTTTTTCAGCGAATAACCTGTATTTTGAAAAATGAAATTAAGCGTCTGATGAATTAATCCATCAGGCGCAACACCGCCGCGTCCAATGTAATTATCTCGCGCTACTTTAAAAAGGTGAAACGCGTATGTTTTGTGATCCTGGCATCGGCCGTCAATTTGAGTTGTCTTGTTTATTATTGCGGCAGGTATATCGTCAACAGTTTCAGCCGAAAGAAGAGTGTACGTGCTGGCGATGAAAAGTCCTGAATGATCATCCCCGCCCGCAGTCATTCCTTTTTTCGCCGAATCGGCGCTGAATGGTTTGATACTGTATTTAACGGCAATTTTATTGATGTCATTGTCGTTTAAATTTGAAAGGACTTCGCGGAAATTCTGATTTATAATTCTGTTTCCGTTTCCGTTTAGACCCTCAAATATGTCAAATAAAACTAAAAGTTTTTCAATATGCGTTATTGTTAATTTTTTATTTAATCTGTATGTCGCGTGAGCGATTGAATGGGCAAGATTGTTCTTTTTTAAATAATCACGAAGATTGTAAATGTCAGACCGGATGTTGTCAAATTCACTAAATTGTTTTTCTGTAAAACCAAAAATCAGTATATGAATAGGACATCCGTCTTCAGGAAAAAATGCGGTTGTTTCAACGCCCATTAGAACTTTATCGGGATATTTATTTTTCAGTTCAAGACATCCTGTAATTATATCATGGTCTGTAATCGTTACATAATCCATGCCTTTTTCAATGGCTTTCTGATAAATAAATTCAGGTTCAACGTATGATTCTTGCGAGCCCAAAGCTTTTATGATAGGGTTCTGGGAATGGCTGCTGTATTTTGAATGTACATGTAAATCAATCTTTTTCATTTATTACTCCAGGAAAACATAAAACGTTTCCATGTGTTTTTTATTTAGAAATTGTTAATAATATCTAAATTTTTATTTTTTTGCTGCAAAACTTCTTGAATCATTTGTCTTAGCAGTCTCTTCATTGGGACTGTTGAGTCTGTAAAAAAGATATTCGAGAATTATCCAAAGTAATACGCTGGACCAAAAAATTAGCACTATTTGTATTATTGTACTGTTCATGATATTCTCCTTTATCTTATATATAATTATATGCAAAAAGCGTGCCATAATTTCTAAAGATATTTATAAAAAAAGAATTTTTATTGCGTAATAATGCAGAATATATGTTTATTTGTTTAGACTTTTTCATGATATAAGGTTCATGGTATTAATGATGTATCATTAATACCACAATCAGTATCATATTAATTATGGGCACTTCCTAAAACCAGTGCTTACATTTTTTTTAAAATAATAAATACTGGTTTTATCAGCATTTGTGCCGACAAGAGAATATCCGAAATTTAGTTTTAGAAGTTCCCTTATATACCTAAAAAGTACTTTCACGGGAATACTTAAATATTTCAGAAATAATCTTGCGTATTTTCGCATGATGAGTAAAATGGCTGAAGTGATTACGGGCATTTCCAAAATCAGCAATTATTTTATAAAAAATTGTAAATACTGGTTTTACAGAACTTGTGCCGGCACGGGAACATTGAAGCATCAGTTTTTATAAGTTCCATTATGTAATTTCAGGAGAAATAATGATTCAGCATAAAAAACGCTTACTTTTAAAAGTTGCCGGAGCAATTATCGGATTGCTGCTGATTATTTTGCTTTTGAAAAAAACCAATTTGAATGAATTACTGTATCAGATGAAAATTATAAATTATAATTTCATTTGGGTAATTGCGGTTACTTTCATTTCACAGTTATTAGGTTCTACCGGCTGGCAATATTCTTTTCTTGAAAATGTACCGTTCAGAAAAATAATGTCATTTTACAGTATTCGGCTGGCAGGAGAAAGTTTAGCGCAGATAAATCCAGCGTCATTTGTCGCAGGCGACACTTTAAAAGCGATATTGTTAAAGCATATCACTGGAATAGCTTATAAAAGCAGCGCCATGTCTCTTTTCCTTTGGCGAATAATGTATATTCTCGCAACAGGTTTTCTTCTGGTTTTTTCTGTAATTTTTATTTTTGACGATCTTAATTTTGGTAATTTAAAAACAGTAAGTATCGTTATCGCGATGATAGTTTTATTACTGTTTGTATTTATATTCCGCTCATTGAAGTATGAACACGGCGTTTTTTCCGCGTTAGCGGGTTTTCTTGAATCAATATTCGGAAATTTTAAATTTATTCGGAAGGCTGTCGTCACTCTTCGTGAGATTGATAAGGACATGATTCTATTTTATCATTCAAAGAAAAAAACTTTTTATGTTGTATTTGTTTTAACTATTTTTCATCGCGTTGTCGGTTCTTTGGAGTATTATGTGATTCTGCACTTGCTGGGAATAGATATTGGAATTTTTACCTGTATTGTGTTTGATACAGCCACGTTATTATTCCGCACCGCCGGATTTTTTATTCCCGGCCAGATAGGTCTCGAAGAATTCGGAAATAAAATTATGTTTTCAATTGCAGGGATTCCCGGAAATGAAACATGGCTGACTGTTTCAGTAATTCGCCGCGCAAGGCAGATTTTCTGGATTACTGCGGGTTTCTTCATTTATCTGGTTATCTCAAGGGATTTTAAGCATGAAATAAATGAGGAAAAAAATCATGTACAATAAAAAGTTATCTGCTATTATTGCATTGGTGATTACTGAATTATGATTGATTTTGTAAGAAATATATTTAAGATTATTATCAACAGCAAATACTGGGTTTTACTTTTTTTTGCGATGATTATTTTTTTCACTGGTATCCGCATGATTAAAATTAACGCGGATTCTAATCAGGATTTAAGTATTTCGGCTGCACTTTATACGGATGAAGGTTTTAAAGCGTATTCTCCGCGCAACTTTATATTACATGGAAAATGGAATTGGAGTCCTGATGATGAATACCGAAGCTGGCATGACGGATCTCCTTTTATCACATATGTATATGTGAAGGTTTTTGAACTTTTCGGCATCAGCTATAAATCAATTCGTTATTTAAATGTTGCCGCAGCATTGATTACAATGCTCTTTCTTTTCTTTTTTGTCAAAAGGAATTATGATATTTATGCCGCGTTTATAGCTTTAACATTATTTGGAATCAGTAATTTCATGATAATGTATAACCGCCAGGGTTTTTTTGAAAATTTTGTAAATCTTTTTTTAATGATTACTTTGTACTGTACTGTTGAAATTTTTAAGAAACGGAAAAGATTGATAGAAAAAATAGGTAATGACAAATCGTGGCCATTTTTTGATTTTTTAAAAATTATTTTTTATGTAATAATCGCAACAGCGGCTTCAATCGCCGGACTTTACACCAAGCAGACCATATTAGTCGTTCCCATTGCGTTGATACCATTTTTCTTTTTAAGTTATGTGAACTCCAAACATAGATTAAGCAGATTCGTAATTCACTTGTTTTATTTCATGGTGTCTTCCATAATTATTTCATATGTTACTGTTGCTCATTTCGGTTTGTTTGAAAATTTTTTGCAGCAAATTTTCAAGTATAAACTGTTAAATCTTGATGTTAAGTTTTTAATGCCTTTAAATGCTAAAGTTGCAAATTTCGATCCTATTTACATGACCTTTTTAAAGAGTCTTTATATTGAGTTTGTATCTTTTCAGCCGATTTTATTCTTTTCAGCAATTTACTTCGCTTTGCATAGTTATTACAAATTCTTGTACGAAGAAACTCTTGAAACCCTGGATGTAGTACTTTCAACATGGTTTTTATTTTCGTTTCTTTTTCTCGCTATAATGAAATATCATCCTTCAAGATATTATCTTGTGATTGCGATACCTGTGATAATTCTTTCAGCCCGATTTATAACTCAAGGTTTTCGCGAAGACATCACTTCTCTTTTATATCCTTCGAAATTATTTTCTTTCAGACGTGTAATGATAACTTTATTCTGGATATACCTGGTTTTTTATCTTGGATTGACCTTTTTACTGAATGTAATTCCTTTTAATATTAGAAAGAATGTATATACTTTTATTTATCAAAGTGCTCTTGAAGAAAAATTTTATAAAATTATTCCTATAGTTGCCGGATTAGTAATTTACATTGCTATTTCATCTATTCTGCTGTCAAAGTTTATTCCTTTTATAAAAAGGCAGTACATAAACCGTAAATTTTTTGAAGTACTTTTTATTTTAATTATTATTTTCCAATCTTTTCAGTTAACAAAATGGATTACATTTTGTAAAAGTAATTTATATGACGCATCTGTGAGAATTGGGCAGATATTTTCGGAGAATTCTGTACTTGTCGGCAGCTGGGGAGCCGGGCTTGCAGTTGGAAATAAACTATACCCGCTTGTAATACAGGGAGACATGAATTATAATGCGAAAAATTTCGATAAAATAATTAAAACCGGACGTTTCCCCGTGTATGAGAAAATTGGAGGTAAACTTGTAACTGTTTATAAAAAGAACATGTCAGTTTATCTTTTTGTGGGACGCAATCAGCCGAGCGATTTAAAAATGATAAAAGCTTATGAAAGATATTTAACTCCGGACAGAAAAATGGCAGAATTTGATTTTGGCCTTTACAATGTTGAAATGTATAAAATCCGGTAAATGATAAAAACATACAACTTTCTTGACAGAATAACTTGTTTGTGAAGATTAAGTTTTAATAATACAGCACTTTAAAAAGGATGTTCTTCATGAAAATAAATAATTTTGGAACTATTGATAACAAGCAGATAAATACTTTTACTCTGGAAAACGGAGCTATTTCGCTTTCTGTTATAAATTACGGTGCGCGCATTCATGAAATTAAAGTTAAAGACGAAAATAAAACCGTGGATGTCGTTCTGGGCTGCAGCAGCATTGAAGGATACATAAAAGATATTTTTTTTCTTGGCGCGACCATTGGAAGATACGCAAACAGAATCGGGAAATCGGCCTTTTCAATTAATAATGAAAAATATCATTTGCAAAGCAATGAAGGTGAAAATATTCTTCACGGCGGGAAAAATGGTTTTCATAGTGTTGTCTGGGATTTTACAGTCATTAATGATAATAAAATTAAATTCAGTTATTTAAGTAAAGATGGGCAGTGCGGTTTTCCCGGAAATCTGCAGGTTGATACTTATTATTCGATTGGAGACAACGGGGACGTAATTATTGATTTTGAAGCGGTGACTGATAAAGCAACCGTTGTAAACATGACTAACCATGCTTATTTTAATCTCAACGGCGCTGATTCAGGCGATATTTTATCTCACAGTGTTAAAATTAATTCAGATTCCATAACGGAAGTAAATTCCGCGCTGATAGCAACAGGAAATATTCTCCCTGTTGATTCAACTTATGATTTCAGAAAAGTATCCACGGTCGGCAAAAAGCTGACAGAATCGTTTGATAATTTCGATTGCAACTATATAGTTTCCGGTAATACAGCCATATGTTCAGTCGAAGCGGAAGGAGATTTATCGGGAATCAAATTAAAAGTATTTTCAGATCAGCCAGGTGTTCAGTTCTATTCAGGAAAACATATTGATATTTCCACTGGTAAAAATGGAGCAGAATACAGCGCTTACGCCGGATTTTGTTTTGAGCCGCAGAATTATCCCGATGCTCCAAATCATTCAAATTTTCCTTCAGCATTGCTGAATCCGGGTGAGAAGTATAATAAGCGCATTATATATTCTTTCAAAAATTAATATAAAATTTTTAAAAACCTTGTAATTTTCACATAATTTTAAATGATTGTTTAAATTAAAATTTTGTATTTTTTATCAGGGTCACATGCTTTTTAATAATATCTGGATACGGGTACGCAATGAAAAAATCTGAAATATTGGGCAGATGGACAGTTGACAAGTCAATTGATCTTTATGGGATTAAAAATTGGGGCGCCGACTATTTTTCTGTAAATGAAAAAGGAGAAGTTGTAGTAACTCCTTTCGGGAAAAACAGTGACGTTAGCATAAGTCTTCCTGATGTTGTCTCCGGATTAAAAGAACGGGGTTTTGAAATGCCTGTTCTATTGCGTTTTGAAAATATTTTGGATTCGCAGATTTCATATTTAAACGAGTCTTTTGCCCGCGCGATTAAAGCGAATGAGTACAATGGAAAATACCGCGGAGTTTATCCGATTAAAGTAAATCAGCAGCAGCAGGTGCTTGAAGAAATTACACGTTTCGGAAAAAGATACAATCATGGCCTTGAGGTCGGCAGTAAAGCGGAACTTATCGCCGCGCTTTCAGTTTTCGATGATTCCGAGGCATGTTTAATCTGCAATGGATATAAAGATGAGGAGTTTATAACTCTTGGTCTATATGCTGTAAAAATGGGATTTAAATGTTTTTTTGTAATTGAAACTCCGAGCGAACTTGAAATTATTTTAAAGCAGTCTGAAATTGTTCAGGTCAAACCGAACATTGGCGTTCGGATTAAACTATCATCTAAGGCCGGCGGTCACTGGACTGAGTCGGGCGGAGACAGAAGTATTTTCGGACTTAATACCGCGCAGATAATTGACGTGGTCGATTCGTTGAAGGAAAAAAACATGCTCGACTGCCTGAAACTTCTGCATTATCATCTGGGTTCGCAGGTTCCGAACATACGGGACATTCGAATGGCGGTTGTTGAAGCTTCGCGCATTTACGCCGAGCTTGTTAAAGAAGGCTGCGCGATGGGTTATCTTGACCTTGGCGGCGGTCTGGCAGTTGACTATGATGGTTCAAAAACAAACTTCATCAACAGCCGTAATTATTCAATTGATGAGTACTGTTTGGATGTCATTGAACAGGTTAAAAGCGTAATGGATGACGCAGAAATTGAACATCCGATAATTGTTACTGAAAGCGGAAGGGCGACAGTTGCGTATTACTCCGTACTTCTTTTTAATGTGCTTGATGTAACTACTTTCGAGCCAGGCGATGTTCCAGAAACACCTCCTGCTGATTGCCATGAACTTATTGAAAATATGTACGATGTAATGAATTCTTTGAAACTTAAAAATCTGCAGGAGTGCTATAATGATGCGCTTTATTACAGAGATGAAGTTAGGGAGTTTTTCAAGCATGGAAGGATTTCACTGCGTGAAAGATCATTCGCGGAAAATATTTTCTGGAGTATTATAAATAAAATAGCTGATGAAAAAAACAAATTAAAGCATGTTCCGTCTGATCTGGATGGAATTGATTCCGCCATCGCTGATATTTATTATTGCAATTTTTCTCTGTTTCAGTCGGTACCCGACAGCTGGGCGATTGATCAGCTGTTTCCAATAATGCCGATACATCGATTGACTGAAATGCCTTCCCGCGACGCGGTACTTGCTGACATAACCTGCGATTGCGACGGGAAAATCGACAGTTTTATCGGATTGCACGACATTGAAAAAACACTTCCTCTGCATGAATTCAATAACAATGAAGAATATTTTTTAAGTATATTTCTTCTTGGAGCTTATCAGGAAACGCTGGGTGACTTGCATAATCTTTTCGGCGATACGAATGTCGCAAGCATTCATGTTTATGAAGACGGTGATTATGATTTCGTCAGGGAAATTGAAGGAGATTCTGTCGCTGATGTTTTGACCTATGTTGAATATGAACCTAAAACAATGGTTGAGCAGTTTCGCAAAACCGCTGAGAAGGCAATCCGCAGCGGAAAGATAACTGTCGCGGATCGTAAAGAGATAATGAATGCTTATGAAGCCGGTCTTCGCGGATATACGTATTTTGAAAAATAAAGTGGGGTAAAAAATGGGAAAAGTACTGATTATTGGCGCAGGCGGAGTTGGGCAGGTTGTTGCTCACAAGTGTGCTCAGATACCTGAGGTTTTTGAAGAGATTACTCTTGCGAGCCGGACAAAATCTAAATGTGACAAAATAGCCGCGCAGATAAAAAGAAAAATAAATACTGCAGGTGTTGATGCTGACAATGTGCCTGAACTGGTTAAACTTATTGAAACTGTTAAACCGGATCTAATAATAAATGTCGCTCTTCCGTATCAGGATCTTCACATCATGGATGCATGTCTTGAAACAGGCGTGAATTATCTTGATACTGCGAATTACGAACCGCTTGATGAAGCGCGTTTCTGCTATAAATGGCAGTGGGACTATCAGAAAAAATTTCATGATGCAGGACTGATGGCGCTGCTTGGTTCAGGATTTGATCCCGGTGTAACGAACGTGTTTACAGCATACGCGAAAAAACATCATTTCGATGAAATACATGAGCTTGACATTGTCGATGTGAACGGAGGAAATCATGGACAGCCTTTCGCGACAAATTTTAATCCTGAAATTAACATTCGTGAAGTGACCGCAGTGTGCAGACATTTTGAAAACGGAAAGTTTATCGAAACGGACGCAATGTCGGAGATGAAAAGTTTTGAATGTCCTGATAATG